>LUYR01000393.1 GCA_001603335.1 Rhodospirillales bacterium Alpha_05
GCTCGCGGCCAAGCTGCCCGCAGCCTGGGGCCTCGCCACCAAGCCCCCCGCCCCACCCGCACTCACCGCCGCGACGCGACCGCCGCTGCTCGTCGTCGGCTCGGTCAACCCGGTTTCGGTGGCGCAGACCGACGCGGCGATGGCCGAGATCAGCGCCAATCCGGTCAGCCTCTCGCCCGATCTTCTGCTCGGCGACGCGGCGATGCGCGAAGCCGAGATCGCGCGCGGCGCAGAAGCCTTGCGCGCCAACATCCAGGCGGGGAACCCGACCCTGATCCTCACCACCGCCCACGCGCCCGAAGACGTCGACCGCGTCGTCGCCCTCGCGGCCAAGCTCGGCATGACCCGTGGCCAGGCCGGACGACGCATCGCCACCGGCCTCGCCGCGGTCACCTGCACGCTCCTGAACGAGGGTGCGGTCAACCGCCTCGTCACCACCGGCGGCGACACCAGCTGCGCGATCATGAACCTCGACGGCATCGCCGCGATGCAAGTGGACGGCGCGATCGCGCCGGGCATTCCGCTGGTCACCACCTGCGACGGTCCACGTCGCCACATCATCACCAAGGCCGGGGGGTTCGGCACGCCCGAGGCGTTGATCCGCTCCATGGCCTTCCTCGTCGAAGGGAGACTGCCCGCATGAAACCGTCGATCGGCATCACCATGGGCGACGTTTGCGGCATCGGGCCGGAAATCGTCGCCAAGAGCCTCCTCGCGCCCGAGGTCTACGACCTCTGCCGCCCGTTCGTGATCGGCGACGCCGGAGCGCTCGAACGCGCCCGCACCGTGGTCGGCGCGGACTTCTCGATCACCCGCGTCGACCCCGGCGCGGCGCTCGAAGGCGAGCCCTCGGCGAAATCTGTATACTGCATCGATCCCGGCCTCGACGTCGGCGACCTGCCCTACGGCAAGGTCGACGCCCGCGCGGGCAACGCCTCGTTCCAGTTCGTCAAGCTCGCGGTCGAGCTCGCCCAGGCGGGCAAGATCGTCGCCATCGTCACCGCGCCCTTGAACAAGGAAGCGATGCACAAGGGCGGCCACATGTATCCCGGCCACACCGAGATCCTCGCCACCCTCACCGCCACCACCGGCTACGCGATGATGCTCGCCGCGCCGAAGCTCAAGGTGATCCACCTCACCACCCACATCGGCCTGGTCGACGCGGTGGCGAAGATCACCCCGGAACGTACCTACCAGGTGATCCGCCTCGCCTACGACACCCTCACCCGCGCCGGAATGAAGTCTCCGCGCATCGCGGTCTGCGGCATCAATCCGCACGCCGGCGAGCACGGTCTGTTCGGCCACCACGAGGAAGAGGAAAAGCTCATGCCCGGCATCGCACGCGCGAGCGCCGAGGGCATCGACGTCACCGGCCCGTGGCCGGGCGATACGGTGTTCTTCCGCGCGATGCGCGGCGACTTCGACCTCGTCGTCGCCTGCTACCACGACCAGGGCCACATTCCGGTCAAGCTGCTGTCGATCGACGCGGGAGTGAACATCACCGTCGGGCTGAACGGCGGCATCGTCCGCACCTCGGTCGACCACGGCACCGCCTTCGACATCGCGGGGAAGAACATCGCGAGCCACGACAGCCTGATCGCCGCGATCCAGTTCGGCGTCGAACTCGCGCCCAAACCCTAAGCAGGAATCGACAAGCCGCCGGACTTCGCGATATGTAGGCCGGATGAGCGACACCGATTTCGAGATTTTCATCGTCACCGCCCCGGGCCTCGAAGCCGCGCTTTGCGCGGAAGTCGAGG
>LUYR01000394.1 GCA_001603335.1 Rhodospirillales bacterium Alpha_05
GGCGGCGTCGCGGGGGTGTTCTGGTGTTCCACGAGTTCCATTCCTTCGCTGTCCCCTGCCCGGCTCCGAGAGGTGTGACCCTGAGCGGCGTCGAGCGGCGCTTAGTATGTCCGGAAGCGATCCCTCATGCAATGGCGGATATCCCGCCGCGAACGGCGAAGACAACGCATCAAGCTATTGGAAACATTCGATTCTTAGATTTGGATGCCGTGATCCAGGGCGTACCCCGCAAGGCCGTTGCGGAGACTGTGGCCGGTGGTGCGGATGGCTTTGCGCACCACCCGGCCCACGTCCTCGGCGCTCATGCTGAGGATCATCGCCTTGATCGGACCGACCGCCGGTCCGTTGACCGAGAGGCGCCGGAAGCCCAGGCCCACCAGCGCCATCGCGTCGACCGGGCTCGCCGCCATCTCGCCGCACACCGAAACCGGGGTGCACGCCGCGTCGCACGCGTCGACGAGGTGTTCGAGGAAGCCGAGGAATGGCGGCGAAAGCAAGTCGTAGCGTTCGGCGATGCGCTGGTTGGCGCGATCCCGCGCAAACAGGAACTGCGCGAGGTCGTTGGAGCCGACCGAGATGAAGTCGGCGCAGCGCAGCAACTGCGGCAGCTGGAACGCCAGCGACGGCACTTCGAGCATGCAGCCGACCTTGAGGTCGCGCGGCAGCGGCTCGCCACGGCGGCGCGCACGGGCGAGTTCGAGATCGAGAATGCGGCGCGCGGCGTCGAACTCGGCGACCTCGGCGATCATCGGGAACATCACCGACAGCGGCCGCCCCTCCGACGCGCGGATCAGGGCGCGCAGCTGGTGGCGCATGATCGCCGGATGGTCGAGGGTGATGCGGATCGAGCGCCAGCCCATCGCCGGGTTTTCCTCGCCGGCGTTCTGCCAGTAGGGCAGCATCTTATCGCCGCCGACGTCGAGGGTCCGGAAGCACACCGGGCGGCCCGCCGCCTGGTCGATCACCGAGCGGTAGAGCGCGGTCTGGACGTCGACGTCGGGGCTGTCGGCGCGCACCATGAACGGCAGCTCGGTGCGATAGAGGCCGATGCCGTCGGCGTTGACCTCGTCGAGCATCGGCATGTCGGCGAGCAGGCCCGCATTCATCAGGAGCGAAACCTCGGCGCCGTCGCGGGTGCGCGCGGGCAGGTCGCGCAGGGTGGCGTAGACCTTCTGCTTTTCGAGGCGCATCCGCACCGTCGCGACGAAGGTGTCGGCGACGTCCTCGCTCGGGCGGATGAACACCGAGCCGTTGTCGCCGTCGACGATCACCGGGTCGCCCGCGCCGATCGTGCCCACCACCTCGGGCACCCGCGCCACCATCGGAATGTTGAGCGCGCGCGCGATGATCGCGACGTGCATCGACGGCGAGCCCTCTTCCAGAACCACGCCGCGCACGCGGGAAAGGTCGTAGTCGAGCAGGTCGGCGGGGCCGAAGGTGCGCGCGATCAGGATCGCGTGGTCCGGCAGGGTCTTGCGCTCCATCGGGTCCTTGCCCATCAGGTGCAGCATCAGCCGGTCGGTGAGGTCTTCGAGATCGTGCAGGCGCTCGCGGATGTAGGGGTCGACCACCGCCTGCATCCGCGTGCGGTTCTCCTCCTGGGCGCGCTGCACCGCGGCTTCGGCCGAAAGGCCGCCGCTGATGTGGGCGCGGATCCGCTCGATCCAGCCGCGGTCGGCGGCGAACATCCGGTAGGCCTCGAGGATGTCGCGGTATTCGCTCTTGCCGATCTCCTCAGCCGCGAGCATCTCGTCGAGCGAGGTGTGCATGCGCTCCAGGGCGTCGTCGAAGCGCCGCGCCTCCTGCTCCGGATCTTCCGAAACCAGTTGCTTGACGAACGGCACCTTGCGGTGGAGGTACGCGGTGCCCACGCCCAAGCCGGGCGAGAGCTTGAGGCCGTTGATCCGCAGCGGCACCACGGCGGTGCCGTCCACCGGAATCTGCTCCCGCCGGTCGATCAGGTTGCCCGCGGTCAAAAGCTCGGCGAGGACCATCGCGACGGTTTCGAGCGCCTCGATCTCCTCAGGCGCGAAGCCGCGGGTCTCGGTGGTCTGCACCACCAGCACGCCCGCCACCCGCGCGGTGCGCACGATCGGCACGCCCAAGAACGAGCGGTAGGGTTCTTCGCCGGTTTCCGGGCGATAGGCGAAGTTGGGATGGCTCCACGCGTCGGACAGCGCGAGCGCGCGCGGGTGCGCGGCGATGAAGCCGACCAGGCCCTCGCCGACGCGCAGGCGCGTCTGGTGCACGGCGGACTTGCGCAGGCCTTCGGTGGCGAAGAGCTCGAGAACTTCACCGGCCCGCATCACGTAGCAGGAACACACCGCCGCCTGGAGTTCCTCGGCGATGCACCGCACGATGATGTTGAGCCGGTCCTCGGGGAGGCCGGGTTTCGCCATCACCTCGCGAATTCGCCCGAGGAGGCGGCGCGAGACGACGGCGGCATCTCCGGGCATCAGGCCACGCCCTTCGCTTCCTCGGGCGTTGCCGAACGCGGATTGCGCTGGTCGAGGGCGTCGAGCGCCTGACCGATGATCTCGTCGAAGATCGCAACCACGCTCTGCTCGGAGGAAACCATGCCGACGCTCTGGCCCGCCATCAGCGAGCCGTTCTCGACGTCGCCGTCGATCACCGCGCGCCGCAGCGCGCCCGCCCAGAAGTGCTCGATCTCGAGCTGGGCCGACTTCTGGTCGACCTCGCCGCGATGGAACTTCTCGATCACGGTGCGCTGCATTTCCATGAAGCGCTCGGTGCCGGCGTTGGCGATCGCACGCACCGGGATCACCGGGAACTGCGGGTCGATCTGCATCGAGGTGACCGCGTCGCGCGCCGAGGCGCGGATGAACGCCTGCTTGAACTTGGGGTGCGCGATGCACTCGAAGGCGCAAACGAAGCGGGTGCCGAGCTGCACGCCCGCCGCGCCCATTTCGAGATACGACAGCATCGCCTCGCCGCGGCCGATGCCGCCCGCGACGAACACCGGCACCTGCGGCGCCATCGGCGGCAGAATTTCCTGCGCCAGCACCGAGGTCGAGACCGGGCCGATGTGGCCACCGGCTTCCGCGCCTTCGATGACGAGCGCGTCCGCGCCTGCGCGCACCAGCTTTTTCGCCAGCACCAGGGCCGGGGCGAAGCAGATCACCTTGGCTCCGAACGCCTTGATCCGCTTGATCGCCGCGGTGGTCGGCAGGCCGCCCGCGAGGACCACGTGGCCGACGTGATGCGCGCCGCAGACGTCGATCAGCTCGTCGAGCTGCGGGTGCATGGTGATCAGGTTGACGCCGAACGGACGGTCGGTGAGGGTCTTGGTCGCCGCAATTTCTTTGTCGAGCAGTTCGGGCGGCATCGAGCCCGAGGCGAGCACGCCGAAGCCGCCGGCGTTCGAGATCGCCGCGACCAGGTTACGCTCCGACACCCACGACATCGCGCCGCCGAGCACGGCGTAATCGCAGCCCAGGAATTCCCGCCCGCGCTGCCACAGGCGGTCGAGATCTTTGTACGTTTGCCGAGTCCTGCTCATCGCGGTTCGGTCTCTCCCCAGAGAATGCCCTTGGCGGTTGGCCCCTCGCCCTCCGCCGCGATCCTAGGAACACCGGCGCCCGGTGGCCGCCCCATCGCAGGGCGGCCGCCGCGGCGGTGTTCAGCGCGCGTCCAGCCCGTAGGCGGTGTGCAGGGCACGCAGCGCGAGTTCGGTGTACTCTTCCTCGATCAGGACGCTGACCTTGATCTCGGACGTGCTGATCACGAGGATATTGATGCCGCGTTCCGCAAGGGCCGAGAACATTTTTTGCGCCACGCCCGCGTGGGTGCGCATGCCGACGCCGATCACCGAAACCTTGACCACGGTGTCGCTGTGGTTGAGGTCGCGATAGTCGACGACGCTGCGAACCTGCTCCAACACCTTGAGCGCGCGCGGCAGATCGGTGCGCGGCACGGTGAAGGTCATGTCGGTGTGGCCCTCTTCCGACACGTTCTGCACGATCATGTCGACATTGATATTGGCCTCGGCGAGCGGGCCGAACAAGGCGGCGGCGATGCCCGGATGGTCCTTCACCCCTTGGATGGTGACCTTGGCTTCATCCCGGCTATACGCGATGCCGCTGACAATTTCCTTTTCCACGATGTCTTCCTCGTCGCAAACCAGGGTTCCGGGAATGTCTTCGAAGCTGGACAGCACCTGCAGGTTGACGCGATGCTTCATCGCCATCTCGACCGAGCGGGTCTGCAACACCTTCGCCCCCAAGGACGCCATTTCCAGCATTTCCTCGTAGGTGATACGCGGCAATTTGCGCGCCTTGGGCACGATTCGCGGATCGGTGGTATAAACCCCATCGACGTCGGTGTAAATATCGCAGCGATCCGCCTGGAGCGCGGCCGCCAGCGCCACCGCCGAGGTGTCCGAGCCGCCGCGACCCAGGGTGGTGATGCGGCCATCGGTGCCGATCCCCTGGAAGCCCGCGACCACCGGAATCTCGCCCGCATCCATGCGCGCGATCAACTCCTCGGTGCCGATATCCATGATCCGCGCGCGCCCGTGGGCGTCGTCGGTGCGGATCGGAACCTGCCAGCCGGCGAACGACCGCGCCTTCAGGCCCATCGCCTGGAGGAGGATCGCGAGCAGGCCCACGGTCACCTGTTCGCCGGTCGAGACCACCGAATCATATTCGGCGGTGTCGTAGAGCGGATTGGCTTCCTGGCAGTAGGCGACCAACTGGTTGGTCACTCCGGACATCGCCGAAAGCACCACCGCAACCTGGTTGCCGGCGTCGATCTCTTTTTTTACCAATCGGGCGACGTTGCGGATACGCTCCATATTCGCAACCGAGGTGCCGCCGAATTTTTGGACAATACGGGCCATGACAAGGTATCTCTGATTCTGTCGCGCGCGGGTCACAGGCGCGACCGGGGCCTCCCCCCCGAAGCCAACCAAAATCGTCCGGCTTGCCTCACAACCGGCAGGTCCTTCATACTCGCTCCTTATCCTTTTAGGCAAGGGCACTCCGATGACCAATCAAGCGAAACCGGCAACTTCTCCCGCTGCCGGACACGGTTCGGCCGATCCGGCGGAGATCGCGAAGTTCTCCGCGCTCGCCGACACCTGGTGGGCGCTCGAAGGCCCGTTCCGGCCGCTGCACAAGTTCAACCCGGTTCGGATCGCGATTCTGAAGCAGCGCCTCGCCGCGCATTTCGGGCGCGACGCCAGCCTCGAACGCCCGTTCGAGGGCCTGACGCTGCTCGATATCGGCTGCGGCGGCGGCCTGATCGCCGAGCCGATGGCGCGCCTCGGATTTGCCGTCACCGGCATCGACGCCTCGGAAAAGAACGTCAAGACCGCGGCCAACCACGCCGAGCGCATGCACCTGCCGATCACCTATCGCTGCGCCAAGCCGGAAGACCTCGAGGCCGAGAACCTCGCCTTCGACGTCGTCCTCGCCCTCGAAGTGGTCGAGCACGTCGCGGATCGCGGCCTGTTCCTCCGCTCGGCGGCCAAGCCGCTCAAGAGCGGCGGCTTCATGGCGCTCGCCACCCTCAATCGCACGATGAAGAGCCTGCTGATGGCGAAGATCGGCGCGGAATACGTGGTGCGCTGGCTCCCCGCCGGAACCCACGACTGGCGCGCCTTCGTCAAGCCGTCGGAACTCGCCCACGACCTCCGCAATGCGGGGATGGCCCCGCCCGCATTCTCCGGCCTGAGCTACAATCCGTTGCGCGACGCCTGGAGCGAAACCGCCGACCTATCGGTCAATTACATGGCGTTCGCGGTGAAACCTTAAATCCACCGCGCCGCCGATCGCGGCATAGCGGGCGAAGAACTCGGTGAAGCTCATCGGCCGCGCGAACAGGAAGCCCTGCAGCGCGTGGCAGCCGTTGGCGATCAGCCAGTCGCGCTGCGGCACCGTCTCGATCCCCTCGGCCACGCAGGTCATGCCGAGCTTTTCCGCGAGCGTCAGGATCGTCGATGGCACCGCGATGTCGCTCGGGATGTCGGTGACGAAGCTGCGGTCGATCTTCAGCACGTCGACGGGGAAGCGGCGGAGGTAGGAGAGGCTCGAATAGCCGGTTCCGAAGTCGTCGAGGGCGATGCTGATGCCCCGCGACCGCAGCGCGCGGATGCGTTCGAGCAGCGAGCCGCGCTCCATCGCCAGGGTGTATTCGGTGATCTCGAGCTCGAGGGCGTTCGGCGGGATCTTGTGGCGCTCGAGGGTTTCGACGACGCGCCCGACGAAGCCCGGGTCGGCGAGCTGCTGCGGCGAGATGTTCACCGCGATCTTGATCATCAACCCGAAGAAGCGGAGCTGCGCCAGCGCGCGGCAGGCCTCCTCGAGCACGAAGTCGCCGATCGGCACCACCAGCCCGCTATCCTCGGCAAGGGGGATGAACGCGCTCGGCAGCACCAGCTCGCCCTCGTGCCGCCAGCGCACCAGCGCCTCGGCGCCGATCACCACGCCCTGGGCGGAAAACTGCGGCTGGAAGTTGAGTTCGAACTCGCCGGCGTCGAGGGCGTGATGGAGCTGGGTTTCGAGTTGCAGGCGATGATGGGCGATCTCGGAGACGCCGTGCTCGAAGAAGTTCCAGCGCCCTTGCGGGCGCCTGCGCGCGCCAGCGGTGGCCGCCACCGCCTTGCGCAGCAGTTCGGCGGCGTCGATGCCGTCGCCCGGAGTGAGCGCGATGCCGACGCAGACCGACGCGAGCATGCCTTCCGACGCCGGGGTCTCCCGCACCAGGTCGTCGACCAGCCGCTTCGCGCTTTCCGCCGCCTCGGTCGCGCCGGTGTCCTCGATGATCACGGCGAAGCAATCGAAACCGATGCGGCCGACGTAGGCCCCGGCTTCGACGCATTCGAGCAGACGCCCCGCCATCTCGAGGACCATCTCGTCGACCCGGTCGTGGCCGACGACGTCGCGGAATTCGTCGAGGCGGTCCATCAGCACCGCCATCACCGCCGCACCGCGCCCGGCTTGGCAGCGCCCGATGACGCTGCCGAGGTGCTCGACGGTGAGTGCGCGGTTGGGGAGATTGGTGGCGGCGTCGCGGGTGCTCATCCGCCTGAGCGCGTTTTGCGCCACGCCGAGCTGCATCAGCAGCGCGTTGATCCGTTGCGCCGCCGCGCCGAGTTCGCTGTCGCGGTGCCACGCCGGTACGCTCAGCAGATGGCCGTTGGGGTCCTCCGCGTCCACCGCGTCGACCTGCCGCGTGATCGCGAGAATCGGCCGGGTGAGAAAGCGGTGGAACAGCCACGCCACCATCGCGCCCACCAGCAGCGCGGCGGCGAGGGTGGCGGCGAGGTTGATGACGAGGATCTTGCGGTAGAAACCGAGGTCGTGCGCGGCGGCGAAATCGACCACCAGGCTGCCGACCCTGGGGGAACCCGCGGCACCGCCGAAGGTCAACGGATGGTCGATGCTGTTCGCGGTGAACAGATGATCAATCAGCCAGAGTCCGCCGGTCGAACTCCGCGCGGTGTCGAACGGCGCGCGTTCGATCGCGAGAGCGACGCCGTTGAGGTCGCGGATTTCGGCGCGGACCACCCCGGGCGTGCGCAGGATGTCGCGCAGCAGCACCTGGGCCTGGACCGGGTCGCCGCGCAGCAGCGCCTCGACGGCGGCGTCCTCGGCCATGCCGAGCAGTTGGCTCTCCCGCTCGTACAATGCCTCGCGCGTGGTCCCGACGAGGAGGATCGCCTGGATCGCGAAGGCGATGCAGCCGACCGCGAGCGCAGCGACGAGGATCAGCCGCACCTGCCGGAACGTCATGGATCTGTTGCGGAAGCCCCACTTCCTGCGCATCGTTCCCCCTGCTGCGCCCGTCGCGCGCCAAAACGGACGATAACATACTCGCGTGCGCAAGGACTCGGAAAAACCAGTGAGTTACCGGGAGTTCTCTAAACCGCAACGATTCGAAAATCAGGAATTTCCGCGCGAAACCCAGGGCACCTGGGCGAAGGGAATTTCCTCCTCCGCGAGGGCTTCGACCTCCTCGACGGTGGCGTCGCCATAGATATTGCGCTGCGGTGCTTCGCCGTAATGAATCTTCCGCGCCTCCTCGGCGAAGGCGGTCCCGACGTTGTCGGAGTTCGCCTCGACGGCCTCACGCAGGCGCAGCAGCGCGGCGCGGACACGGGCATCGCGCGCTTCGCTGGCGGCCTCGCGATCGGTGTC
>LUYR01000395.1 GCA_001603335.1 Rhodospirillales bacterium Alpha_05
CTCCTCGGCACGCGAGACCGCGATGCGCGTCGCCGCCGGCGCGGTCGCCCGCGTGGTGTTGAACGCCCTGGTGCCGGGCGGCGTCACCCTGCGCGGCGCGATGACCCAGATGGGCGGGCACGCCGTCGACCGCAGCCGCTGGGATTGGGCCGCCGTCGACGCCAACGACTTCTTCTGCCCCGACGCCGAAACCGCCGCCCAGTGGGCGACCGAACTCGACGCGATCCGCAAGGCGGGCTCCTCGATCGGCGCGATCGTCGAAGTGGTGGCCGAGAACGTTCCGGCAGGCCTCGGCGAGCCGGTCTACGACAAGCTCGATGCCGACATCGCCAAGGCGCTGATGAGCATCAACGCGGTCAAGGGCGTCGAGATCGGCGAAGGCATGGCCGCCGCCACCCTCACCGGCGAAACCAACGCCGACGAAATGGAGCCGGACGGCCAGGGCGGCGTGCGCTTCCTCTCCAACCACGCGGGCGGCATCCTGGGCGGCATCTCCTCCGGCCAGCCGATTATCGCGCGGATGGCGGTGAAGCCGACCAGCTCGATCCTGATCCCGCGCAAAAGCGTCAATCTCGCCGGCGAGGCCGTCGATGTCTTGACCCGGGGTCGGCACGACCCATGTGTTGGCATCCGCGCCGTGCCGGTGGCCGAAGCGATGCTCGCCTGCGTCCTCGCCGATCACCTGTTGCGCCAGCGCGGCCAGTGCGGCGGCTTTCCCTCCCCCTGATCGTGAAGGCCGCCCTCACCCGTAGGGAGGTTGCATCCGATGTTTTTCCAGCGCGATAAGGTCGCGGAGGTCGACGCGCCGACCGCGCAGTCCTGGCTCAAGTCGGGCGACGCGGTGCTGATCGACGTGCGCGAGGACGACGAAGTCGCCCACGCCGCCGTCGCGTCGGCGAAGTTGCTGCCGATGTCGCACGTCGGCGTGGACGAATACCCTGATTTCGGTGCAAAAAAGGTCGTGGTCCTGTGTCACTCGGGAGCCCGCTCCGCCCGCGTCACCGCGGCGCTGCGCTCCCGGGAGGTCGAGGCCTATAATCTCAAGGGCGGCATCGTCGCCTGGATCCAGGCCGGGCTTCCGGTCAATCGCGGACGTTGACGGCGGGGCTCAACCCGCCGCGAAAGGACGAATAACATGCGGACTCTGGCACGCTGGCTGTTGATCCTGCTCGCGGTGATCGGCATCGTCGCGACTGCGGCGGTGATTGCCGTGGTATTCCTGGTCAAGCACGCCGAGCCCAACAAGGTCGCGGTCCACACCGGCGACTACCTCGTCGTCGACTTCGACCGCGGCATCGCGAACCAGGCGCCGCGCGACGCGATCGAGGCGGTCTCGCAAGGCAAGGCCTACCTCTTCTCCGACCTCGTCACCGCGCTCCGGCGCGGCGCGGCCGACCCCAAGATCGCGGGCCTCGCCGCCCACCTCGGCAGCGGAAAGATCTCCGCCGCCAGCGCGATGGAACTCGCCGAAGCGGTCGCCGACTTCCAGAAGGTCGGCAAGAAGACCTTCCTGTTCTCCGAATCCTTGGACAGCGGCCCGAGCGCCGTGGCCCTCGCCACCGCGTTCCAGCAGGTGTGGATGCAGCCCTCGGGCCTCGTCGGCCTGCGCGGCGTCGCGATCGAGAGCCCGTTCCTGCGCCAGGGCCTCGCCGAATGGGGCATCCGCGCGGAGATCATCCAGCGCTACGAATACAAGTCCGCCATGGACTTCCTCTCCCGCGACGAAATGTCGCCGCCGGTGCGCGAAAACCTCCAGCGCCTGATCGACGACGTCTCCGCCAGCCTCACCGACCGTATCGCGGTGCAGCGCGGCCTCGATCCCTCCGCGGTGCGCGCACTCGCCCAACGCGGCCCGCTGCTCGCCAAGGAAGCGATCGACGCCAAGCTCCTCGACCGTCTCGCCTACGGCGCGGAATTCCAGGCCGCGCTCGCCTCCGCCTTCCCCGGCAAGCCGATCCAGGCCGACGCCTACACCGCCACCGCCGAGCCCACCAACACCGATATCAAGATCGCCCTGGTCCAGGCGGCGGGCCAGATCGTCCCCGGCGACGCCGAGTTCGAGCCGCTCCAAGAAGATGCGATGATGGGCGCGCGCACCGTCGCCCAGGCGATCCGCGACGCCGCCAAGACCGAAGGCGTGCGCGCGATCATCCTCCGCCTCGACACCCCCGGCGGCGACTACGCCGCGTCGGACACCATCCGCGAGGCGATCGTCGCGGCGCGCCACGCCAACGTCCCGGTGATCGTCTCGATGGGCGACATGGCGGCCTCGGGCGGCTACTTCATCGCCTCGGCGGCGGAAACCGTGATCGCGGGCGACGCCACGATCACCGGCTCGATCGGCGTAATCGCGGGCAAGATCGTCCTCGAAGACGCGTGGAACAAGCTCGGCGTCCGCTGGGCCACCCTCAAGACCGGCGACACCGCCGCGATGTGGTCGCCCAACCACGGCTTCACCCCCACCGAGCGCGCCCGCCTCGACGCGATCATCGACGCCGCCTACGCCGACTTCACCGGCAAGGTCGGCACGGACCGGAAGCTCTCGGCGGAGGCCGTCGACAAGGTCGCGCGCGGCCGCGTCTGGAGCGGCAAGACCGCGAAGCAGCTCGGCCTCGTCGACGATACCGGCGGGCTCCTCAAGGCCCTCGCCTACGCCAAGCGTTCGGCGGGCATCCCGGCGGAACGCATCCCCACGGTGATCAACTTCCCGCGCCAGAAATCCATCACCGAAACCCTGATGGATTACATGGGCGGCGACGGCAACCGCGAGATCGCGCAGATGACGGCCCGGCCCCTGCCCGAGCCTCTCGGCACCATCGCTCGCTGGATGCGCCTCGACCTCGAACACGGCGCGGCGATCATGCCGCCGTTGGTGCTGCGCTAAGCCGACACCGCCGACCGCACGAAAAACCCCGCCGCCGG
>LUYR01000396.1 GCA_001603335.1 Rhodospirillales bacterium Alpha_05
GGGAGGTCCGGAGGGGCTGAGTCCCTCCGGCGGGGTCAAGGGGCAGCGCCCCTCGCAAGCGGAGCTTTCCCAATGACCGAGCGGGCCGATCAGGCGCTGGTGACGCGCGGGCTTGCGCTGAGCCGGGCGCGGGCGCGGATGTTGATCGAGGCGGGGGCGGTGTTCGTCAACGGCGCGGCGGTGGACAAGCCGTCACGGGGGATCGGCGAAGGCGATGCGGTGGAGGTTCGGGGCGAGCCGTTGCCGTGGGTGTCGCGCGGCGGGCTGAAGCTGGCGCACGGGTTGGCGCATTTCGGCTATGACGCGACCGGGCGGGTATGCCTGGACGTCGGGGCTTCGACCGGTGGCTTCACCGACGTGCTGCGGCAGGCGGGGGCGAAGCGGATTTATGCGGTGGACGTGGGGCACGACCAGCTTGCGGCGGTGCTGCGGGAGGACCCGCGCGTGGTGTCGCTGGAGGGGGTGAACGCGCGGGCGCTATCGTCCGCCGAGATTCCCGAGGCAGTGGGCGCCGTGGTGTGCGACGCGAGCTTCATCGCGCTCGAGACGGTTCTGGCCGCGCCGCTGGCGCTGGCGGCGGCGGGAGCGTGGACCATCGCGCTGATCAAGCCGCAGTTCCAGGTTGGGCCGAAGGCGGTGGGGAAGGGCGGCGTGGTGCGCGACCCAGCCTTGCGGCAGCAGGCCTGCGAGGGAGTTTCCGCCTGGTTCGTCGCGCAAGGTTGGACCGTCGACGGGATCGCCGAGAGCCCGATCACCGGCCCCGACGGCAACGTCGAATTCCTCATCGGTGCGCGCCTGGGGTGATCCGCGGCGGGAATGTCGGTTGCAAATTGCAAACCGTTTTGCTGCATGGAATGATAATAAGAGGCGCCGCAACGCGCGGCGTGCGACGTAGAGGATTGTTTTAGAAGCATTTACGCGAACGGCACCGGAACTGCAGGAGTGCGGTCACAAAAACCGCGGGTCGCAAGACCCCATGCACTCAGGCAGGTGTCCATATGCGCGCTTTCAACAATCTGAAAATCGGCAAGAAGCTGATCCTCACGTTCTCTGCGTTCCTGCTCCTGATCTTGGGGCTGGGCGCGGTCGCGATCGTCGAGATCAACGCCATCGGGCGGAGCACCAACGATCTCGCCAAAAACTGGCTCCCGAGCGTCGATGCGATCCGCACCCTGCAATACCTGCAGTCGGCCCGGCGCACCGCCGCCTATCAGCACGTCCTCGCCACCGACGAAAAGGAGATCCGGGAATTCGACACCCGCGTTGCGTTCTATCGCAGCGAACTCGGGAAGACCCAGGACGAGTACGAGCGTCTCATTTCGTCTCCCGAGGAACACGCGGTGTTCAAGCGGTATGCGACGCTTTCGCAAAAGTTCGACGAAGAACTGGACGGCGTGCTTGCGCTCTCGCGGAACAACGAGAACGTCAGCGCCCGCGATCGGATGAACGGGACCGCGCGTGAGCTCAACGTCGAACTCACCAAGGCTCTCGACGAACTCGTGGCGATCAACACCAAGGGCGCGGGGGATTCCGTCGACCTTGCCGCCACGACTCAGAGCTTCGCGAAGTGGATCGTCGCCGGGGCTCTGGCGGTCTCCGCCGCGTTTCTGGTGGTCGCTGCCATCGTCCTGATCCGCCTGATCGCCACCCCGATCGTTGCGATGACCAGTGCGATGCGCGAACTCGCCGAAGGCAACAAGGCCGTCGAAATTCCGGCGCAGGGCCGCAAGGACGAAGTGGGCGCGATGGCGGCGGCGGTGCAGGTGTTCAAGGACAACGCGATCGCGCAGGAGCAAATGGCCGCCGAAGCCGAACTCCAGCGTGCCGCACGGGAAAAGCGCGCGGCGACGATCGAGGCGCTGACCGGGGAGTTCGATAACCAGGTGTCGCAGGTTTTGAGCATCGTCTCGGGCGCCTGCACCGAAATGGACGGCACCGCGCAGTCGCTCTCCGCGACCGCCGAGCAGACCGACCGTCAGGCCACGTCGGTGGCCGCCGCCACCGAGGAAGCCTCGGCGAGCATCCAGACCGTGGCGAGCGCCGCCGAGCAGCTGTCGTCTTCGATCGCCGAGATCGGCCGTCAGGTGGAGCACGCCAACAACGTCTCGCAGGCGGCGACCAACGAAGCCAAGCGCGCCGACCAGCTCGTCGCCGGACTCTCCGACGGTTCGTCGCGGATCGGCGAGGTGATCAACCTGATCACCGACATCGCCAGCCAGACCAACCTCCTGGCGCTCAATGCCACGATCGAGGCGGCGCGTGCGGGCGAGATGGGCAAGGGCTTCGCGGTGGTGGCCAACGAGGTCAAGAATCTTGCCAATCAGACCGGCAAGGCGACCGAGGAGATCGGCGCGCAGATCGGCGCGGTGCAATCCGCCACCGGCCAGGTGGTGACGGCGATCGGCGCGATCGTCGGCCGGATCAACGAGATTGCCGAGGTCAACGCGGTGATCGCCGCGGCGGTCGAGGAGCAGTCGGCGGCGGCGCAGGAAATCGCCCGCAACGTCCAGCAGGCGGCGGCGGGGACGCAGGAGATCTCGTCCACCACGGTCTGCGTCAGCCAGGCGGCGGGGGAAACCGGCACGGCCTCGCGGCAGGTGCTCGACGCCTCCCGGGCGCTGTCGCAGGAAGCCGAGGGCCTGCGGGCGATCGTCGAAACCTTCCTCTCCGGCGTGCGCGCCGCCTGAGGAGCCGGGAGCAAAAGCAAACCCCGCCGCCGGAGGCTCCGGCGGCGGGGTTTTTCGTGCGGTCGGCGGTGTCGGCTTAGCGCAGCACCAACGGCGGCATGATC
>LUYR01000397.1 GCA_001603335.1 Rhodospirillales bacterium Alpha_05
GCTTGACCGGCGCGGGTGGCGGCGGCGGCGGCGCGACGGCCTCCACCTTCGGCTTCAGCCCGAGGACTTCGGGCATGAAAAGATAAAGCCCGGCGCCGACGCCCAGGGTCAGCAGCAGCACCGCAAGCGCGAGGATGACGATTTTCTTCATCCGGTGCGGCTCCCGTTGGCTTCCGCGCCGTGGCGATGTCCGCCCGGCACGGCGACGAGTTGGCGGCGACCGGTTTCGTAGCGGTAGACCCGGCCCTCGCCCGCCTCGGCGCGCCCGATCGCGGTGACCTGCACCCCGGTGGCGCCGATTTCGGCGGAAAGTCGGGCAAATTCGTCGACCGGGCAGGAAAACACCAGCTCGTAGTCGTCGCCGCCGGTGAGCACCCGCTCCTGGGCGGACGGCACCAGGTCGAGCCAGCGCCGCACCGCATCGGAGAGCGGCACGCGGCGCGCGTCGAGGAGAATGTCGACCTTCGACGCTTCGGCGAGATGGCGGACGTCGGCGAGCAGGCCGTCGGAGATGTCCATCGCGGCATGCGCGGCGTCGCGGAGGATCGCCCCGGCCTCGATGCGCGGCGTGGGATGGCGATAGCGGTCGAGGAGATAGGCGCGGTCCGGGCCGTCGAGCGCCTCGGGCGCGGCATGGCGTTGCATGTCGAGGCCGAGCGCGGCGTCGCCGATGGTGCCGGTGACGACGATCACGTCGCCGTCCTTGACGCCGCTGCGACGCAGGCCCCGACCGGCGGGAACCTCGCCCATCGCGGTGATCGATAGGGTCAACGGTCCGGGCGTCGCGACCACGTCACCGCCCGCGAGGGCGATGCCGAAGGCCTGGACGTCTTCGCCGAGACCTTCGGCGAAGAGGTTGATCCAGTGTTTGTCGAGGTCGTCGGGGAAGGCGCAGGTGAGGAACACGCAGCGCGGCTTCGCCCCCATCGCCGCGAGGTCGGAGAGGTTGACCCGCAGCGCCTTTTTCGCGATCGACGCGGGCGGGTCGTCGGGGAAGAAGTGCACCCCTGCGACCAGCGCGTCCGCCGTCACCACCCAGTCGTTGCCCGGCGTGGGGCTGAGGATGGCGGCGTCGTCGGTGAGGGAGAACGCTCCCGGCTCGGCAACCGACAACGGACGGAAGCAGGCGGAGATCAGGCCGAATTCGTCCCACGGCGCGGTCATCGTCGGCTCCCCTCTTGCGGCCGTCAGGCCCCGCCTTCGCCCAGTTCGTCGCTGCGCACCGCCTTGGCGACGCGGTCGAGCACGGCGTTCACCAGCTTCGGCTCCGGACCGCCGAAAAAGGCATGCGCGATGTCCACGTATTCGGAAATCACCACCTTCGGCGGCACGTCGAGGCGACGGGTCATCTCGAACACGCCGACGCGGAGAATCGAGGTCAGGATCGCCTCGAGCCGCGCCGTGGTACGTTCGCCGTCGAGCGACGCGTTGATGGTGTCGTCGATCGCGGCCTTGGCCTCGACGGTGCCGCGCACCAGGGCGGTGAACACCGTCGGGTCCGGCGGCACCAGCGGCTGAATGCTCTCCTTGTCGCCGTCCTCGAGCAGCGCGCTGCCGCCCAGGCGATCGTTGAGGAAGTCCGACAGCACGTCGGTGAGCGGGCGATCCGTAAATTCGGTGAGGTACAACGCCTGCACCGCGCATAGCCGCGCCGCGCTCAGGCGCGAACGACGGCTAAAGACGTCTTTCTTCGGGTCGCTCATGGAGTCTTGGATTCCTTCAATACGCATCGGGCACATGCCCGATCAGAGGCCGAGTTCTTTTTTCACCGCGATCATCCTGAGCGCCGCCTCGGCGGCGCGGCCGCCGTGGTTGCCCTCGCTGACCCGCGCGCGGCTCAGCGCCAGGTCTTCCGTCGGGCAGGTCAGGATGCCGTTGCCGACGGCAAGAGAATATTGCAGCGCGAGTTGCTGCACCCCGGTCATCGCCTGGGTGCAGACATGCTCGTAGTGTTCGGTTTCGCCCTTGATCGCGCAGCCGAGCGCGATGTAGCCGGCGAAACGCTGGTCGATGGCGCGAACTTCCATCGCGCGAACGGCATAGCGGATCACCGCGGGAATTTCGAGAATGCCGGGAACGATGATCCGCTTGTAGCCCGCGCCATGGCGATTGAGTGCCTCGACCGCGCCGTGCACCAGCTCATCGGTGATGTTGTCGTAGAAGCGAGCCTCGACAATCAGAAGGCGCGGTCCGTCAGCCATCCCATCCTCCGGAATTCGTTCACTTTATTCAGCTCGCGCGGCCGGAACCGAACGCTCCTCGACGATCTCGAGGCCATATCCGTCCAAACCAATAATCGTCTTGTGCGTATTGGACAACAGAATCATGTCGCGCACTCCGAGGTCGAGGAGAATTTGCGCGCCGATGCCGTAGTCGCGAAGCTCGGTTTCGTCGCTGCCGCGCGACCGCGCCGCAGCGGCGCTGCTCCACGAGGTCGGCGACGGATTGCGGATCAACACCACCACGCCATGGCCGAATTCCGCGATCGCCTGCATCGAGCGGGCGAGGACGCCGTTGTGGCCGCGGCGGGTGTCGCCGAGGATGTCCTCGAACACGTCGAGCGCATGCATCCGCACCAGGGGCGCATCGCCGGCGAGCTCGCCCTTGACCAACGCGACGTGCTCGCCGTCGGAGAAGGAGTCCACGTAGACCCTCACCTTCCACTCGCCGCCGAACTCGGATGCGAGCGTGGTCTCGGCGCGCAGGGCGACCTGGCGCTCGGTGCGGCGGCGATACGCGATCAGGTCGCGGATCTGGCCGATCTTGAGGCCGTGGCGCGCGGCGAACGGCAGCAGGTCGGGCAACCGCGCCATGCTGCCGTCGTCGTTCATGATCTCGCAGATCACCGCGGCGGGCAGCTTGCCCGCGAGACGCGCGATGTCGACGCTCGCCTCGGTGTGCCCGGCGCGCATCAGCACCCCGCCCTCGCGCGCCCGCAGCGGGAAGACGTGGCCGGGAGTGACGATGTCGTCCGCGGTGCCGTTCGGGTCGATCGCAGCGGCGATGGTGCGGGCACGGTCGGCGGCGGAAATCCCGGTGGTGATGCCGTGCGCCGCCTCGATGCTGACGGTGAACGCGGTGGAATGGCGCGACAGGTTGCGCGCCGCCATCAGCGGCAGACCGAGCGCCTCGACCCGCTCGCCGTCCAGGGCGAGGCAGATCAGTCCGCGGCCGTAACGGGCCATGAAGTTGACCGCGTCGGCGTCGCAGGTTTCCGCCGGAATGATCAGGTCGCCTTCGTTCTCGCGATTCTCGTCGTCGACGAGAATGAACATCCGGCCCGCGCGGGCCTCGGCGATGATCTCCTCGATCGAGGCAAGCGGACGCTCGGGCGACATTCCGATCACTCCCGTTCCAGCAGCCGCGCGACGTAGCGCGCGAGCATGTCGATTTCGAGGTTGACCTTGGTGCCGACGCGATAGTCGCCGAACAACGTCACCTGTTGGGTGTGCGGAATGATGTTGACGCCGAAGGTGTCGCCTTCGACCTCGTTGACGGTGAGTGACACGCCGTCGACCGCGACCGAGCCCTTAGGCGCCATGAAGTTCTTGAGTGCCTCGGGAACCTTGAAGACGAAGCGCTTGGACTCGCCTTCGTCGCGGATCGCCACGACTTCGCCGACGCCGTCGACGTGGCCCGAGACGATATGGCCGCCGAGCTCGTCGCCGACTTTCAGCGCGCGCTCGAGGTTCATCCGGGTGCCTTCGCGCCACGCGCCGAGAGTGGTCTTGGAGAGGGTCTCGCCCGACGCCTGGACCGCGAACCAATCCGGGCCGGTTTCGATCACCGTGAGACAGACGCCCGAGTTCGCGATCGACGCGCCGATCTCGACGCCGCCCATGTCGTAGGCGGTGGCGATCTCGAAGCGCGTATCGCCGCTGTTGGCGACCGACCGAACCCGGCCGACATCGGTGACTATTCCGGTAAACATCCGCCTTCTCCGTCTGAACCTAAAAGATTATCAGGACTCTCGTTGGTAGTCTTCAAGCACATCGCTGTCCAGGGGCAAGCGCCGCGCGGCGCGGAACCGCCGTGCATGCGCGAGCGCCGCGAGATCGAGCGCGCCGACGCCCGGAAGCGCATCGCCGCCGAGAACGAAGCCCGCGCGGAACCACGCGATCGCGTCGACGCAATCGGCTTTGAGAAAGGCCGCG
>LUYR01000398.1 GCA_001603335.1 Rhodospirillales bacterium Alpha_05
TGGCCGGAACCTCGGCCTTCGGCGCGGGCGACGCCTGGGGCGCGGCGTCGAGCGCGGAGGCATCCTCGCCTTCGCCCAGGATCATCGCGATCGGGGTGTTGACCGGAATCGGGTCGCCGCCGGCTTCGACGAGGATCTTGCCCATCGTGCCGTCTTCGACGCTCTCGACTTCCATCGTCGCCTTGTCGGTTTCGATTTCGGCGAGGACGGTACCGGAGGTGACTTCGTCGCCTTCCTTAACCAGCCAACGCGCGATCTTGCCCTCGGTCATGGTCGGCGAGAGGGCGGGCAGCAATACGGAAATCGGCATGGTCTCAGGCCTCCAGCAGAACGTCGGTGAACAGTTCGGAAACATCGGGCTCCGCACTGGCTTGGGCGTAGTCCGCGGCCTCGCCGACGACGGCCTTGATCTCCTTGTCGATTTCCTTGAGCGCGGCTTCGTCCACCGCACCCGACTTCAGCAACAGCGCCTTGGCGTTGTCGATCGGGTCGTGTTCCTGGCGCATCCGGCTGACTTCTTCCTTGCTGCGGTATTTCGCCGGGTCCGACATCGAGTGCCCGCGGTAGCGGTAGGTCTGGAGTTCGAGGACGCAGGGCCCCTTCCCTTCGCGCACGTCGGCGACCATCTGCTCCGCCTGCTCCTGCACGTGGACGACGTCCATGCCGTCGATCTGCTTGCCGGGAATGCCGTAGGCCTCGCCGCGACGGAACAACTCGACGTTCGCCGAGGAGCGCTCGACCGAGGTGCCCATGCCGTACTTGTTGTTCTCGATCACATAGACGACCGGGAGCTTCCAGAGCGCCGCCATGTTGAAGCTCTCGTAGACCTGTCCCTGGTTTACCGCGCCATCGCCGAGATAGCAGAAGGTGACGTTTTTCTCACCGCGATACCGCTGGGCGAACGCGAGACCGGTGCCGATCGGCACCTGCGCGCCGACGATGCCGTGGCCGCCGAAGAAGTTCTTCTCGCGGCTGAACATGTGCATCGAGCCGCCCTTGCCTTTGGAGTAGCCCGCGCTGCGGCCGGTGAGTTCGGCCATCACGCCCTTCGGGTCCATTCCGGCGGCGAGCATGTGTCCATGATCGCGATAGCTGGTGACCACCGCATCGCCCTCGACCGCGAGGCTTTGCAGGCCGGTGACGACCGCCTCCTGCCCGATGTAGAGGTGGCAGAACCCGCCGATCAGCCCCATGCCGTAGAGTTGGCCCGCCTTTTCCTCGAAACGGCGAATCAGCAGCATCATGCGGTATTGGGCGAGCAGATTTTCGGTGGATACTTCTGCCGGTTTCGCAGTGGACCGGCGCGTCGACTTCCGCGGCGAGACGCTCACATTCCTTCTCCCTGGTACTATTCCCTTGAGGATTTGCGGCGCGGGAACGGGTGCGCCGCCCGAGCGTTGATCGCTCGTTCGACGCCCCTACAAGTAGCTCGCGCCTCGGGCGGATTCAAGTGTTCCCGACATCACATTGTCGGAATTAAGTCATTGAAAACTAAGCGTAATAGTATTTTAAACCGATGTTCGGTTAAGGTTTTTTCCGCACATTCGCGAAAACCCGCTACGAAAATTGCGTTCCTACCCGTTGGAGCGGGTCGAAAGTGTCGTCAGAGGGTGTTGTTGAACAGGACGATGTCGCCCGGTGCGGCGAGGTCGAGGATGATCCGCGCGCGTTCCTCGACGAGGTCGAGATCGAGGCTCTCCGGGCGCAACAGGCTGACGCGGCGCTCGAGGGTAGCGCGTTCGGCGTCGGTGTCGGCCTTGATCAACTCGGCCTGTGCGATCGCGACGCGGAGGTCGCGATAGGCGAGCAGGCCGCGGTTGCCGTTGACGAAGTGGTAGCTGAAATAGGAAATCAGCGCGACCGCCATCAGCGGCGCGAACACTGCACGCATGCGGGAGCTGAATTTCACGTGCTTCGCCATCGAAATGAGCCTGACCGAAGTGGATGACGGTCCCGTCAATGGCATCGAGTGAATCACAGCGGAGAGTCCCGGTCAATCGGGAATCGCTGACGATTCAACGAGTCGGAAAGAGAATTTGAAAAATCGGGAAAGACCGGAACTCCGGCCTTCCCCAATCCGTTGTTTCGGCTTAGCCGAAAATCTTGATGCCGGCGTACGCAGCGGTCGCGCCCAGCTCTTCCTCGATGCGGATCAGCTGGTTGTACTTCGCGATCCGGTCGGAGCGCGACAGCGAGCCGGTCTTGATCTGGCCGCAGTTGGTGGCGACGGCGATGTCGGCGATGGTGCTGTCCTCGGTTTCGCCCGAGCGATGCGACATCACGCAGGTGTAACCCGCGCGGTGCGCCATCTCGCAGGTCCGCAAGGTCTCGGTGAGGGTGCCGATCTGGTTGACCTTCACCAGGACCGAGTTGCCGATGCCGCGCTCGATGCCGGTGGCGAGACGCTCGACGTTGGTGACGAAGATGTCGTCGCCGACGAGCTGGAGCTGATCGCCGAGGGCGGAGGTGAGACGTTCCCAGCCTTCCCAGTCGTCTTCCGCGCAGCCGTCTTCGATCGAGAAGATCGGGTAGCGGTCGGCAAGGTCGGCGTAGTAGGCGATCATGCCATCGCTATCGAGGGTCTTGCCCTCGCCCGCGAGCACGTACTTGCCGTTCTTGTAGAACTCGGACGACGCCGCATCCATGGCGAGGACGATGTCTTCGCCCGGACGGTAGCCGGCCTTCTCGATCGCCTTCATGATGTAGGAGAGCGCTTCGTCGGCCGACTTCAGGTTCGGCGCGAAGCCGCCTTCGTCGCCCACGCCGGTGGCGAGGCCCGCATCCGAGAGCAGCTTCTTGAGCGCGTGGAAGGTCTCCGCGCCATAGCGCACCGCATCCGCGATCGACGGTGCGGACACCGGCATGATCATGAATTCCTGGATGTCGATCGGATTGTCGGCATGCGCGCCGCCGTTGATGATGTTCATCATCGGAACCGGCAGGGTGTGGGCGAAGACGCCGCCGATGTAGTTGTAGAGCGGCAGGCCGACCTCTTCCGCCGCCGCCTTCGCGGTGGCCAGCGACACGCCGAGGATGGCGTTGGCGCCGAGGCGCGACTTGTTCGGCGTGCCGTCGAGGTCGATCATCATCTGGTCGATGAGCATCTGCTCTTCGGCGTCCATGCCCACCAAGGCGTCGAAGATCTCGCTGTTGACCGCTTCGACCGCGCGCTGCACGCCCTTGCCGTTGTAACGCTCGGCGTCGCCGTCACGCAGCTCAACGGCTTCGTGAGCGCCGGTCGAGGCCCCCGAGGGAACCGCCGCGCGCGCCATCGTCCCGGTCTCCAGGAGCACGTCCACTTCCACGGTCGGATTGCCGCGGGAATCGAGAATTTCGCGAGCGGTAATGTCGATGATCGACGTCATGATGTCCTCGTTTCAGCCAATGCTTAGGGGGTGGGTCTTCGCCAAATCGTCGAACGCCTTCAGCGTGGCGAGCAACGCAGGCATGTCGGCGAGCGCGATCATGTTCGCGCCGTCGGAGGGTGCATGGTCGGGATCGGGGTGCGCTTCGATGAACACCGCGGCGATGCCGAGGGAGATTGCGGCCCGCGCCAGAACCGGCGCGAACTCGCGCTGACCGCCCGAGGACGTGCCCTGCCCGCCCGGCTGCTGCACCGAATGGGTGGCGTCGAACACCACCGGATATCCGGTCTTGGCCATGATCGGGAGCGCACGGAAGTCGGTGACCAGGGTGTTGTAGCCGAACGAGGCGCCGCGCTCGGTGAGCAACAGGCGGCGATTGCCGGTGCTCTCGATCTTGGCGGCGACGTTGGCCATGTCCCACGGGGCGAGGAACTGCCCCTTCTTGACGTTGACGACGCAGCCGGTGTTGGCCGCGGCGAGGAGGAGATCGGTCTGGCGGCAGAGGAACGCCGGAATCTGGAGAACGTCGACGACGTCCTTCAGCGGCTCGCACTGCCAGGGTTCGTGAACGTCGGTGAGGACTGGGCAGCCGAACTTCTGCCGCACCTCGGCGAACACCGGCATCGCGGCTTCGAGGCCGACGCCGCGCTTGCCGCCCGCGCTGGTGCGGTTGGCCTTGTCGAACGAGGTCTTGAAGATCAGCGGCAGGCCCGCCGTCTTGGCGATCCCGACGAGGGCCTCGGCGCACTCGAGCGCGTGCTCGCGGCTTTCCATCTGGCAGGGACCGGCGATCAGCACCAGCGGCCGATCGTTGGCCATGCGGATGTCGCCGATTTCGACGGTGTGGCAAACGGACATCTTGAACCTCTTAAACCAGACGCGACTGATCGATCGCCGCCTTGACGAAGGAGGTGAACAACGGGTGCGGTTCGAACGGCTTCGACTTCAGTTCCGGGTGGAACTGCACGCCGATGAACCACGGGTGATCGGAAATCTCGACGATCTCCGGCAGCACGCCATCGGGCGAACGCCCCGAAACCGTCATGCCGACGCGTTCGAGCTGCGCCGCGTACCGCTCGTTCATTTCATAGCGGTGACGGTGACGCTCCCAGATCCGCTCGCTGCCGTAGATTTCGGCGACGCGGCTACCGGGCTTCAAGAGGCATTCGTACGCGCCAAGGCGCATCGTGCCGCCGAGGTCGGCGTCGGCGGTGCGTTCCTGGATTTCGCCGTCCTTGACCCACTCGGTCATCAGGCCGATCACCGGGTCCGGCGTTGCGCCGAATTCGGTCGAACCCGCGCCGGGAATGCCCGCGAGGTGACGCGCACCCTCGACCACGGCCATCTGCATGCCGAAGCAGATGCCGAAGTACGGGATCTTGTGCTCGCGGGCGAACTGCGCTGCGCGAATCTTGCCTTCCGCACCGCGCTCGCCGAAGCCGCCCGGCACGAGGATGCCGTGAACGTCGGCAAGCCGCTGGATCGCGTCGCCGCTTTCGAAGATTTCCGAATCCATCCACTCGAGCTTGACCCGGACGTTGTTGGCGATGCCGCCGTGGGTCAGGGCCTCGGAGAGCGACTTGTAGGCGTCGAGCAGCTTCACGTACTTGCCGACGACCGCGATCTTGACCTCGCCCTCGGGCTGGAGGACGCGGCGGCAGATGTCGTGCCAGGTGGTGAGGTCGGGCTCGGCCTCGCACGGCAGGCCGAAGTGGCGGCAGACCTCAACGTCCATGCCTTGCTCGTGATAGCTGATCGGCACGCGGTAGATCGTCTCGCTGTCGAGGGCGGGGATCACCGCGCTCTGGCGCACGTTGCAGAACAACGCGATCTTGCGGCGTTCGCCTTCCGGAATCGGGCGGTCGGAGCGGCAGAGCAGCACGTCGGGCTGAATGCCGACGCTTAGGAGTTCCTTCACCGAGTGCTGGGTCGGCTTGGTCTTCAGCTCGCCCGCGGTCGGAATGTAGGGAAGCAGGGTCAGATGAATGAACATCGCCCGTTCTTCGCCCAGCTCGTTGTGGAGTTGGCGGATCGCTTCGAGGAACGGCAGCCCCTCGATGTCGCCGACGGTGCCGCCGATCTCGCAAAGGATGAAGTCTTCGTCGGTGACGTCGCCGAGGACGAATTCCTTGATCGCGTCGGTAACGTGCGGAATCACCTGCACCGTGCCGCCGAGGTAGTCGCCGCGGCGCTCCTTGGCGATCACGTTGGAATAGATGCGGCCAGTAGTGATGTTGTCGGAGCGGCGCGCCGAGACGCCGGTGAAGCGCTCGTAGTGGCCGAGATCGAGGTCGGTCTCCGCGCCGTCGTCGGTGACGAACACCTCGCCGTGCTGGTACGGGCTCATCGTGCCCGGGTCGACGTTCAGATACGGATCAAGCTTGCGAAGTCGGACCTTGTAGCCACGCGCCTGGAGCAAAGCGCCGAGAGCGGCGGAGGCTAGACCTTTCCCCAAAGAGGAAACCACGCCGCCGGTGATGAAGATGAAGCGGGTCATTCGCCACCCTACCTTTTCTAGGAAATCCGTCCCCCCGGTCCCCCCGGACGGAACACACAAATAGGCTAACCTGCACCCGACTCGAAACAAGCGGGCGCGATCTTAGCACTGAAATCACAACACAAGAAACCGGCGCCTCCGCAACCAGCGGAGACGCCCGTTTCGATGGTTCGCGCGAGCCGGTTTTACGGCTTCGGCGGAGCCGACTCCTGGCTCGGCGCGACCGGCTGCGGCACCGGCGGCAGAGCGTCGGGCACATTGGTGGTCGGCTGAGCCTCGGGAGCGACGGGCGCGGCGATCGGAGCCGGCTGCGGACGGGTCAACGCCTTCAACAGGTCGTCTTCGCCGCGGCTGCGCATCGACGCCATCAGCGCGAGCAGGATCGACGTCGCCATGAAGCAAACCGCGAGCACCACGGTGGCCTTGGTCAGAAGATTGCCAGTCGCGCGGCCGGACAGGAAACTCGCCCCGCCGCTGGCGCCGCCGCCGGTGGCCAGGCCACCGCCTTCGGACTTCTGCAACAGGACCACGCCGACCAGGGCAATGGTCAGCAGCAAATGGATAACCAGAACGACGGTCAGCATGTGACGCGAAAATCCCATCAATGGAGTTCATTGCCGCCCCTGGCTCAGGGGCGCGACGAGCGCCTTTGTAATCGCCGGAGGCGGCTTTGGCTAGGAAGAATTGTCATTCCACCGCGCGGACGATTCCCCAGAAGTCCTCAACCTTGAGGGAAGCCCCGCCGACCAGCGCGCCGTCGATGTCCGGCTGGCGCAGCAACTCCGCAGCGTTCGCGGGTTTCACCGAACCACCATAGAGAATCCGCATCTTTCCCGCCGCCTCTGCGCCGATCAACCCGACCAGCTCGGCGCGAATGCGCGCGTGCACCGCCTGGGCTTCTTCCGGCGAGGCGGTGCGGCCGGTGCCGATCGCCCAAACCGGCTCATATGCGATCACCACGTTCTCAGGCGTGCCGCCCGCGGCGAACGAGCCGGTCACCTGCCGCGCCACCACCGCTTCGGTGTGGCCGGCGTCGCGCTCGGCTTCGGTCTCGCCGACGCAGATGATCGCGATCAACCCGGCGCGCAACCCCGCCTCGGCCTTCGCCTTCACCACCGCATCGGTCTCGGCGTGATCGGCGCGACGCTCGGAGTGGCCGACGATGACATGGGAGCAACCGATATCCTTGAGCATTTCGGCGGAGATGTCGCCGGTATGCGCGCCCGAGACCTTGGCATGGCAGTCCTGGCCGCCGACGCGGATCTGGGTGCCTTCGACCGCCTTGGCGACGCGATCGATCAGGGTGAACGGCGGGCAGACCAGAACGTCGCAGGGCAACGCCACGGCGACGTCGGGCGGGATCTCGGCGGCGGCGTCGGGCGGAAGGTTTCCGGCCTGCTGCGCGCACGCAGCCAACCCCTCGGCGAGGCTCAGGCCGTCGGCGCACAAGCCGTTCATTTTCCAGTTGCCCGCGATCAGGGCGCGACGCTGCTCCATCCCGAATTCCTCCTGGTTTTGCGCTTGAGGGGGTTTCGCCCCTTTTCGAATGCCGCACAAACATACTGCGCGAAGCCGAAGCTGTGAAGCGCAACCCCCGTTGGTTTCGCGACTTTAAGCCTTGCCGCCTCGCGGAATCGCCCCCTATTATCGCGCCGTAATTCCTTTCTCTCCTGTTCCGGGTTGCCTCGCGCCATGTCCAAATCCGTCGGCCAACTGTTCACCTCGTTTCTGGCGAAAATCCTGTTCGGCGTCCTGATCGTCGCGTTCGGCGCCTGGGGCATCGCCGACATGCTGCGCCGAAGCCCGGATCACCAGGCGGTGATCAAGGTCGGCGACGTCGAAGTCAGCGCCCAGCAGGTCAAACGCGCGTTCGTCACCGAGCTGCGCCGCCTGCGCGACCAGTTCGGCCCGCAGCTCACCGCCGCCGACGCGCAGAAATTCGGCGTCTTCGACCAGGTGCTGTCGCAGTTGGCGAGCCGCGCCCTGCTCGACGCCGCCGCCAAGGACATGAACGTCGGCATCTCCGACGAAGCGGTGCAGAAGCTGATCACCGGCAACGCGGCGTTCCTCGACCAGAACGGCAGGTTCAGCCCCGAGCGCTTCAGCCGCGTGCTGCAGAGCAACGGTTACCACGAGGCCGACTTCCTCAACGCCACCCGCGGCGACCTCACCCGCCAGCGGATTCTCGAATCGGTGCGCGGCCCGGTGGTCGCTCCCGACATCCTCGTCGACACCCTGATCCGCTACGAGGGCGAACGCCGCATCGCCCTCGAATTCCCGGTCAAGGCGTCGGCCATGCCGGTGCCCGCCGATCCCGGCGACGACGTGCTCAAGGACTACCAGAAGGCCCATGCAGCCAGCTACACCGCGCCGGAAACCCGCAAGCTCACGGTGATGCCGCTGCGCCCGGAAGACGTCGCCGCCAAGATTACGGTGAGCGAAGACGCGCTCAAGGCGTACTTCGACCAGCACGCCGCCGAATTCGCCAAGCCGGAAGAGCGCAAGCTCACCCAGATTCTCCTCAAGGACGAAGCCTCC
>LUYR01000399.1 GCA_001603335.1 Rhodospirillales bacterium Alpha_05
CGTGTAGGCGACCTTGAGCGGCGCCAGCAGGCCGCCGATCCAGCCGTTCGGCGCGTAGAGCGCGGCCAGCGAGATGCCCGCGACGGCGGTGGGCAGGGCGAAGGGCAGGTCGATCAGCGCGTCCACCAGCCGCCGTCCGGGGAAGGAGTAGCGCACCAGAACCCAGGCGAGCAGGGTGCCCGCCACCGCGTTGAGCGTCGCCGCAATCAGTGCCGCGCCGATGCTCAGACCCAGCGCGTGCAGGGTGCGCGGGTCGGCCGCAATGCGCCACGCGGCGGCGGGGCTGAGGGCGAGGGCTTTGAGCGGGATCATCGCCAGCGGGATCAGCACCACGAGGCAGAGGTAGCCGAGGGTGACGCCGAGGCTCAGTCCGAAACCGGGGATCACGCGGGCGGGCGTGTTGCGCGGGCGCATCGGGGTGGCCTCAGCGGTTGGCGAAAATCTGGTCGAACACCGCGCCCTCGGCGAAGAACCGCGACTGCGCCGCGCGCCAGTCGCCGAATCGCTCGGCGAGGGTGACGAGCTTCAGATCGGCGAAGCGGGCGCGGTCGGCGGCGTCTGCTTGCTCAGGGTTGAGCGGGCGGTAGTAGTGCTTGGCGGCGAGGCGCTGGCCCTCCGGCGAATAAAGGAATTGGAGATAGGCTTCCGCCGCCTTGCGCGTGCCGTGCTTGTCGACGTTGGCGTCGACGATGGCGACCGGCGGCTGGGCGAGGATGCTCATCGATGGCAGGACGATCTCGAAGTCGTTGGGGCCGAGCTCCTGGATCGCGAGATAGGCCTCGTTCTCCCATGACAGCAGCACGTCGCCGATGCCGCGCCGGACGAAAGTGGTGGTCGCGCCGCGAGCGCCGGTGTCGAGCACCGGCACGTTCTTGAACAGCGCGGTCATGTAGGCCTTCACCTTGGCCTCGTCGCGGCCGAAGGCATCCTCCGCCCAGGCCCACGCGGCGAGGAAGTTCCAACGCGCGCCGCCCGAGGTCTTGGGATTGGGGGTGACTACCTGGATGCCGGGCTTGGCGAGGTCGTCCCAGTCGCGGATCGCCTTGGGGTTGCCCTTGCGCACCAGGAACACGATCGTCGAGGTGTAGGGCGAGCTGGCCTCGGGCAGGCGGCTCTGCCAGTCCTTGGCGATGATGCCGCGCGCATCCGCGATCGCGTCGATGTCGTAGGCGAGCGCGAGGGTGACGACGTCGGCGTCGAGGCCGTCGATCACCGCGCGGGACTGCGCGCCCGAGCCGCCATGCGACATCGTGACGCGCAGGGTTTCGCCGGTCTGCGCCTTCCAGTCCTTGGCGAATGCGGCGTTGAGGTCTTTATAAAGCTCGCGGGTCGGGTCGTAGGAAACGTTGAGCAGCTTGGTCTCGGCATGGGCCGAGGCGACCAAGCCGACGAAGGCGGCGGCGGTAACGACGAGGCGAAGGAACTTCATGGCGAAGACTCCCAACCAATGGACGCACACACAAACTGATGTCGGGGTGGTTTCGTTGCTAGCCGCAGGGCGAGGTTTTGATCGTCGGGCTGACGTGCTGCTCGGAGAGGAAGCGGAGAATGTCATCGGAGGCAATGGCATAGCCCGCGTGGCTCGCCTGGTCCACCGACACGCGGATGAAGGTGTTCACCCCCACCACGCGGCCGCAGGTGTCGACCAGGGGCCCGCCGCTGTTGCCCGCGCTGATCGCCGCCGAGTGGGCGATGGTGGGCAGCGAACTGCTGCGATTCTGGATCGCCATGATGCTGCCTTGCGAGAGAATCAGGTCGGGCATGCCGGTCGGTGTGCCGTGCATCAATCTCTGGAACTGGATGTCGTTGTCGATCAGCAGGCCGGGGAAGCCCGCCGCGACCACCGGTTCCAACTCGGTGGTCGCGGCGGAAATCGGCAGCGTCGCCTTCGCCGGAGCGCCGGAAATCTTCAACAGCGCGTAGTCGCGCGCCTGCATCCCCTGGCCGGAAACCCGCGCGATCAGCTGGGCCGGGCGCGCGCCGCCGACCGCAGGACCGATCAGCACGATCTTGCTCGGGTCCGCGCCCTCGACGACGTGGGAATTGGTCACCAGGGTATCGGGGGTGATGAAAAAGCCACTGCCGCTGCCCTCGGGCGTCAGCACCATCACCACCGCCTGCTTCAAGCGTTCCACCAGCGCATCCCGCCCAAGCACCGGGTCGGCGGCAGGCGTGAGATTGGCGGGCGTGGCGGAAATCGGGCTCGCCGAGCCGTCTGGGCCAGCCGCCGCGAGCAATGCGCGCGCCGCCTCGGGGTGGAGGCAGACGTCGCCC
>LUYR01000400.1 GCA_001603335.1 Rhodospirillales bacterium Alpha_05
CGATCTGGCGGATGCGCTCGCGGGAGATGCCCGTCGCGGCAGATCGCGCAGATCTCCGCCAGGCGCGCGGCCCACGGCGGGTCGGGCGGCGCGCATCCTGGGGCGGGATCGAGGGCGGCGGCGGCGCGGGCGGGGTCGAGGCCATCCCACGCCAAACGCTTGTCGAAGTCCTCGGGGGCTTGCGGCGCGACGGTGCGTCGCCAAAGCGCGAGGACCTCCGGCAATGATCCCTGGGGGTCACGCCGGAGGGTGCCGGTGCGGAGGCGGGCATGAAGCGGCCAGCCTTCTCTGAGGACCGAAGCGGGAAGCAACGCGTGGTCTCCCGTTGAACCAGAGGCAGGGCCAGTCGGCGTTAGCAGGGAGTCGCCGAGCAGGTGCAGGTAAGCGCCCAAGTCACGCAGCCGGCGATGGTGTCGGTGGAATAGAACGCAGCATTGATGTGCGCCGATTCGAGTTCGGCGTCGCTGAGTTTCAGCACCCGTTCGGCCTGGCTTTTCATCAGTTCGGCCTGGGTGAGTTCGATCCCGTGTGTCTTGCAGATCGCGAGGAAGTCCTTGACGGACTTTGCCGCCTTCACGTCCTCCATCATTTTCGGGTCTTCCTTGAGGGCACGCTGGATCGCGGCCATTTTCGTCTCGGTCATGATCAAACCCCTTGAAATGGATCCGAAGGTTTCATGTCGAACACGAGTTGACGCGCAATTGGACGAAGTCGAAGTTTCGCTTTGCGCGGCTTCGATCGGCAAACAGTCCACGGCACGCTTTAGAGTACATCCAGAGTTTTAACTTTTGTCAACCGGCGCGCGACCTTGGCGATCCTTCGTCGCGTGGCGCGCACGTCGCGACGGGCCTCCGGCGATTATCTGTAAAATCATTTTTGCGAGGCGGCGGTTTCGAGCTACAAGCGATAGGTTTTGTAAAAATCTTTTCACGGAAGCGCGGCGTGGCCCCTGAAACCCTCTCGCTGATGAAACGGATCGCCCTGCGCCGCGACGACCTCTCGCGCAGCCACCGGAGCGTGGCCGATTACGTCGTCGCCAACCCGTTTCATGCCGCGACCATGGGGATCGAGGAGCTGGCGGCGGCCACCGGAGTTTCGGTGGCGACGATCAACCGCTTCGCCCGCGAATTCGGCTTCCAGGGCTTCGTCGCGTTTCGCGCCGAGTGCCTGCGGATCTATGCCCGCACCCTCGAACCGGTGGAAAAGATCCGTCGCCTCGAAGGCGGCGACCTCGGCACCCTGCCGCTGATGCAGGCTTCGCTCGCGGGCGCGCGCGCCAACCTCGACGCCGCCCTCGCCCGCCTCGACGCCGCCACCTGTAGCCACGCGGTCGAGATGCTGGTGACGGCGAAGCGGGTTTTCGTCATCGGCTTCGGGGTTTCGAGTGCGCTTGCGCGGCTGGTCCAGCACCTGTTCGAGCAGAGCCTGCCGATGGTCGACCTGATCGACGGCAGCGGCGGGAGCGAGCGCGTGGTGCGCCGGATGCGCCAGGTCGGCGGCCCGGACGACCTGGTGGTGGCGATTTCTCTGCAACGCTATTCGCTGTTCACCATCGAGATGGTGGCAAAGGCGAAGGCGGCGGGCGCGCGCGTCCTCTGCATCACCGACTTTGCCGATTCGCCGCTCGTGCCGCACGCCGACGCGGTGCTGTTCGCGCCGTCCGAGCACGTCGCTCTGCACGCCTCCTCGGCGGGGACGACGGCGATGATCGAAGCCCTCGCCACCGCGCTCGCGCGCCGTTGCGCGACCCACGAAACCGAAGTCAAAATCACCGCAGAGCTGCTGCCCTATCTCTACACCGACACCCCATGACCACGGATGCCATGACCGTTCAGAATCCCAACGCCCCGCTCGCCTCCGCCGTCCAGCCCCTGGTTTCGGTCGAGAACCTGTCCGTCAGCTTCCGCGGCGAGGACGGCGTGTTCACCGCGGTGAAAAACCTCTCGTTCCGGATCAATCCCGGCGAAACCGTCGCGGTGGTGGGCGAATCCGGTTCCGGCAAGTCGGTCACCGCGCTCAGCCTGATGCGCCTCGTCGAATTGGGCGGCGGCCAGATCGCGGGCGGCGCGCTCAACTTCCGCTTCCGCGACGGCGTCACCCGCGACCTCACCAAGCTCTCGCCCGAGGCGATGCGCGCGGTGCGCGGCAACGAAATGGCGATGATCTTCCAGGAGCCGATGACCTCGCTCAACCCGGTGTTCACCATCGGCGACCAGATCGCCGAGGCGGTGGCGCTGCACCAGGGCGGCACCAAGGCTTCGGCGCGCGCCGAGGCGCTCCGGATGCTCGAACTGGTGCGCATCCCCGAGGCGAAGCGCCTGCTCGACCGCTACCCGCACCAGCTCTCGGGCGGCATGCGGCAGCGGGTGATGATCGCGATCGCGCTCTCCTGCCGCCCCAGCCTGCTCATCGCCGACGAGCCGACCACCGCCCTCGACGTCACGATCCAGGCGCAGATCCTCAACCTGATCAAGATGCTGCAGCGCGAGATGGGGATGGCGGTGATGTTCATCACCCACGACATGGGGGTGGTGGCCGAGGTCGCCGACCGGGTGGTGGTGATGTTCCGCGGCGACAAGGTCGAGGAAGCCCCGGCGACCGAAATCTTCGCCGATCCGCAGCAGCCCTACACCCGCGCCCTGCTCGCGGCGGTGCCGCGCCTCGGCAGCCTCACCGGCCAGCCGCTGCCGCTCAGCTTCCCGAGAAGTACA
>LUYR01000401.1 GCA_001603335.1 Rhodospirillales bacterium Alpha_05
GGCGTCGCCCGGCGCGATCGCCATCGAGATGCCGATGGCGCGGTGGCCGGCAGCCTCGACGAACAGCGCGAGGGTTCCGGCCTCAACCGCGCGATTGAGGAACGCCTGCAGCGCGTCGGCATCGGTGAGGAGGGTATAGCTGGCGTCCTCGAAGCCCTGCGGCGGCTGGGGCTCGGCGCTCGGCGCACCTTCGGTCTGGCTGCGCACCGCGCCGCCGCGATTGAGCGCGGGGAGGCGCGCCATCAGGCTCTTGAAGCCTTGCGCTTCAAGGAAGACGCGGAGCTTTTCCGGGTCGAGGTCGCTCACCGCGAGGTCGTCGGGGCCGAGGTCGAGCGGCACGTTGCAGTCGAGCTCGACGAGGCGGCGGGAAATCCGCGCCTGTTCGGCGAAGTCGATCAGCGACTGGCGGCGCTTCGGCTGGCGGATTTCGCCCGCTCGCGCCAGCAGGGTTTCCAAATCGCCGTATTCGCCGATCAACTGCGCGGCGGTCTTCACCCCGATGCCCGGCACGCCCGGCACGTTGTCGGACGAATCCCCGGCGAGGGCCTGGACGTCGATCACCTTGTCGGGCGACACGCCGAACTTCTCGAACACGCCGTCGGCGTCGATCGCCTTGTTCTTCATCGGGTCGAACAGCGCGATGCCGGGGCGGACGAGCTGCATCAAATCCTTGTCGGCGGAGACCACCATCACGTCCCAGTCGGCGGCGTGGGCGCGGGTGGCGAGGGTGGCGATCAGGTCGTCGGCCTCGAAGCCTTCCTTCTCCAGGCACGGCACCTGCACCGCCGCGACCGCCTCGCGGATCAGCGGAAACTGCGGCACCAGGTCCTCGGGCGGCGGCGGCCGGTGCGCCTTGTAGTCGGGGTAGATGTCGTTGCGGAAGGTTTTGCGCGCGGAATCGAAGATCACCGCGAGGTGATCGGCCTTCAAATCCGCGATCAGCTTCAGCAGCATCGCGGTGAAGCCGTAGATCGCGTTGACCGGCGTGCCGTCGGGGCGGGTCATCGGCGGCAGGGCGTGGTACGCGCGGAAGATGTAGCCCGAACCGTCGACGAGGTGGAGCGTCCGCTTGTCAGGAGCGCTCACGCCTTCACCTCCGACACGTGGCCGGTTTCGTCGGCGCGGTAGAGGCGGCTGCAATACGGGCAGCACACCTTGCCCTCGGCGTCGAGCTCGAGATAGACCTTGGGATGGCCGAGGGCGCCGCCACCGCCATCGCAGGCGACGGAAACGGCGTGGCCGGGAGCATGGTCGGCGGGAGCAACGGTCATCGGGGAACCTCGGGAATTTTCACTGGGCAAATATCATAAACCGGCCAAGCGCCGGACGCCAGACGGGCGGATCGCGCCCCCGGCCTTGACAGCGGGCCCTGGCGCGCCTTTGTTGGGGGGCAGATTTCCCCCTCGGTGTACAGCATGTCCAGTCCTCCCGCTTCCGCGATCGTCATCGACAACGTCTCCAAAACCTATCGCCCGCGCGACAGCCAGACCGTCAAGGTGGCGCTGAAGTCGGTCTCCCTCGACGTGCCGCGGGGCGCGATGTTCGCGCTGCTCGGCCCGAACGGCGCGGGCAAGTCGACGCTGATCAACATCATGGCCGGCCTGGTCAACAAGACCGAGGGTAAGGTGGTGATCTGGGGCCACGATATCGATACCGACGCGCGGCAATCGCGGCGCGCCATCGGCATCGTGCCGCAGGAACTCAACCTCGACCCGTTCTTCACCCCGCGCGAAACCCTCGAGGTCCAGGCCGGGTACTACGGCATCCCCAAGGCCGAGCGCCGCACCGACGAAATTTTGGAGACCGTCGGCCTCGCCGACAAGGCCAACGCCCACGCCCGCACCCTTTCGGGCGGGATGCGCCGCCGCCTGCTGATCGCCAAGGCGATGGTCCACAACCCGAAGATCCTGGTGCTCGACGAGCCCACCGCCGGGGTGGACGTGGAACTCCGGCAGCAGCTGTGGGAAACCGTGCACGAGATGAACGCCCTCGGCACCACCATCCTGCTTACCACCCACTATCTCGAGGAAGCGCAGGAGAACTGCAACACCATCGCGATTTTGCGCCACGGCGAGGTGGTCGCCTACGAATCGCGCGAGAGCCTGCTCTCGCGGCTGAAGGACAAGGTGGTGGTGGTGCGCTTCGCCGAGCCGTTCGCGCAGGTGCCGCTCGGGCTCGCGCCGTTCCTGCCCGAGATCACCGCGCCCGACACCCTCGCCTTCCGCATCAACCGCGAGGACGGCGGCATTCCCGCGCTGCTGGAAGCACTGCCGGGCTGCGGCCTCAAGCTCAGCGACATCGCCACCGTGGAGCCCGACCTCGAGGAGGTTTTCCTCCGCCTCACCCGCGACACGCCGCTCGCCGGGCGGGTAACGATTTAAAACGGTTGCCGGGGCGGCAACCGGTTGATAAAGTCCGCCCCCTGCGAGCTTGTGCGCCCGTAGCTCAGATGGATAGAGTGTCGGCCTCCGAAGCCGAAGGTCGTGGGTTCGAATCCCGCCGGGCGCACCAAAGGCCAGAAGGGGAATTTTCCCTTCTGGCCTTTGGTTTGCCGGGTGCGGTCTTCGAACCCACCGGTTCGGCGCATCGGCAGAGCCGATGCGCGACGCCGAAGGCGGTCCGAGGGCAAAGCCCGAGGATGAAAACATGCGCTGACGCATGTTTTCACAATCCCGCCGGGCGCACGCTTCCCCGAGGCACAGGCCCAATCCGGCGCTTCCGCAATCTCGCGTGCGCCACCCAAGGACAAAAATCGTGCGTTCCCTCTTCACTGCCGCTGTTGGCCATCACCGCCGTTGGTTCGGCGAAGCCCGGGCGACGCTGGCGCTGGCGTGGCCGATCATTCTCGGCAACTTCACCCACATGGCGATCTTCGCCACCGACACCGCGTTCATCGGCCACTACGCGCCGCATGCGCTGGCGGCATCGGTGCTCGCGGGCAACCTGCTCCAAATCCTGATGTTCGTCGGCTTCGGCCTGTCGATGGCCTCCGCGCCGATGATGGCGAACGCGCTCGGGCGCGGCCTGCATGCGGTGCGCGACGTGCGGCGCACGGTGCGCCAGACGGTCTGGGCGTGCTGGGCATATGCCGCGATCGCCACCGCGGTGCTGTGGAACGGCGAGGCGCTGCTGCGCGCCCTCGGCCAGGAGCCCGGCCTCGCCGCCGAGGCCGGGGCGTATTTGCGGATCATCCAGTGGATGATCTTCCCGCTGCTCGCCTATTGGGTTCTGCGGTTCCTTCTCCTCACCCTCGGGCGTCCCCAGGTGACGGTCGCGATCACCACCCTCGGCATCGGCGTCAACGCCCTCGGCAACTATCTGCTGGTGTTCGGCCATTGGGGCGTCCCCGAACTCGGCCTGGTCGGTTCGGGGATTTCGTCGCTGATCGCCAGCCTGTTTCTCTGCTGCGGCCTCGCCGGGTACTGCCTCGTCGACCGCAGGCTGAAGCGTTACGCCATCCTCGGGCGGTTCTGGCGCGCCGACTGGCCGCGCTTCGCCGAGGTGTGGAAGCTCGGCCTGCCGATCGGCGTGACCTCGGCGATGGAAGGCGTGCTGTTCTTCGGCTCGGTGTTCATCGTCGGGCAATTCGGCGCGGACGCACTGGCCGCCCATGCGATCGTGATGCAGATCAGCGGCTTCGCCTTCATGGTGCCGCTTGGGCTGAGCGAGGCGGCGACGATCCGCGTCGGCCTCTGGGCCGGGGCGCGCGACCGCGCGGGGGTGACGCTG
>LUYR01000402.1 GCA_001603335.1 Rhodospirillales bacterium Alpha_05
GAATCTCTCCGCCGCGGGCGAGCTGCTGGCGGCGCACGCGCGCCGCACCCGCCTCGATTCGGAGCGCGTGCTTTCGGAGATCCATGGGTTGATGCAGTTGCGTTCCGGCGCGGTGAAGATCGCCACCTCGGAGGGCTTCGCCATCGACCTGATGCCCGCCGCGATCGCCGAATTTCGCCGCACCTACGCCGGCATCCGCTTCGACCTCGCGTCGATCTCGCCCGCCGACGTCACCCGCCGGGTCGCCGACGGCGACGCCGACATCGGCATGACCTTCAGCCTCGCGCCGATCAAGGGGGTGCGGATCGAGCGTTCGTGGCCCGCGCCGATCCTCGCGCTGATGCGCGCCGACCACCCCCTCGCCGGACGCCGCAGCCTCCGCCTCGCGGAGATCGCGACCTACGCCGTGGCGATCCCCCGCCCCGACACCACGATCCGCCAACTGCTCGACATCTGCCTCGCTTCGCAGGCGATTCCGATCGAGCCGGTTCTGACCAGCAACCACATGGGCGCGCTCAGGAACTTCAGCCGCTACGGCGGCGGAATCTCGCTCACCAGCGCGCTTTCGGTGGCGCTGCGCCACCACGAGGAGGGAATGGTCCTGGTGCCGATCGAGGATCCGGGGATGCACGTACGGCGGATGGAGTTGCAGACCATGGCCGAGCGCACGTTGCCCCAGGCGGCGCGCGCGTTTCTCGACCACCTGGGCGGCATGATCGGCGCGCTGCTGGAGCGCGCGCCGAAGACCTAGATGTGCATGATACCGAAGCCGAAGCGTTCGTGGTTGGTGGAGGGATGGAACGCGGATTCGCCGTAGGCGGCGATGCCGAGCCAGATGCCGTCCTGGACGATCGCGACTTTCAGCTTCAACTGGCTCTCGCCCGCCACCAGCGGCGTGATGCCGTGCATCGCCTCGAGCCCGGCGTGGATCACCGCGTGGACGTGCGCGGTCTTCTTCTCGATCACGTTGCCATGCAGCGCCGAGCCCACCAGGGTCTTGACGAAGTTCTTCTGGACGTAGCTGAGCGCACCCGAGACGTAGGTTACCGCAACCTTGAGCGATCCGGTGGTGAGGGCTTCGCGTACCGCTTTCTCGTCTTCGTCCGACGACATCGCGATCATCATCGCGACCTTACCGATCCGGTTACTGGGAGCCTGCATGTTTCCTCCGCTACGACAGGGCGACGCGTCTTCGCTTTTTTTATGTTCGGCGCTCCGAATGTCGCACCCTTCGCGATATTTCACACTAGTCTTTTTTTGGAATGCGTCTCAAAAACAAGAAATCGGCCCCGCGAAACCACGGACCCGATCCATCGCACGTCGATTTCCATCGCGGAGCAGCTGTGGCGCCTTGCTGGGAGGCAAGACCCCATCACGCCGGAGCATTGGGGGAATGCCCTGATGGGACGGGGCTGGGATGCCCCACCAGGTAATTCTCCAGCGTGATGGGTTTGCAATCGCGCCGCCTAGGAATAAGGGGAGGGCGGCGCGATCGTTTGGGTTCGGATCAGCCGACGATCGCCTTGATCACGAAGTAGCAGATCGACGGGCCGACGAGGCAGCCGAAGCCGGTGTAGAAGGTCGACGTCAGCGCGCCGTAGGGCACGAGCTTCGGGTCGGTCGCGGCAAGGCCGGCGGCGGTACCCGAGGTGGTGCCCATCAGGCCGCCGTACACCGTGGCCGCGGCCGGGGTGGTGAGGCCGAACGGCTTCGCCAGCAGCGGCGTGACCAGCATCACCGCAATCGACTTGACGACGCCCGCGGCGATCGACAGCGCGATCACGTCCGACGACGCGCCGAGCGCAGCGCCGGTGACCGGTCCGACGATGAAGGTGGCGACGCCGGCCCCGATGGTGGTCATCGAGACCGCATCGGTGTAGCCGAAGGCGTATGCCACCACCGCGCCGATGGCGAAGTTGAGCGCCATCGAGATCACCAGAGCGAGGACGCCCGCGAGGCCGGCCTTTTTCAATTCGCGCAGATCGATGCCGAACGCAGTGGCGATGATGCAGAAGTCGCGCAGCATCGCGCCGCCCATCAGGCCGATGCCCGAGAACAGGGTGACGTCGGCGATACCCTTCTTGCCATGAGTGAGTTCGCCGCCGACGTAGGCGAGGATCAGGCCGATGACGATGGCGATCGCCGAGCCGTGAACACGGCCTTTCGTAAGGTTCTTGGACGCCCAATAGGAGAACCAGGTAATCGCACCGACGATAACGAAGGCGGCGATCAACCCGTTCGACTTGACCACCTTCAGAATGATGTCAGAAAGAAAGTCCATAATTTTCGACCCCAGTGTGAATGCTTAGTTGGTCGCCTTGGCGGCATCGTCGGCGTCGTCCGAGATCGTCAGCTTCGACAGCGGACGGATCAGGAAGAAGCAAACGAACACAGCCGCGAGACCGCCGATGACGGCAACCCAGCCGCCCTTCAGTGCAGCAACGACGTTCTGCTGTGCAGCCATCGCAATCACCACCGGGATGTACATCGCGTTCCAGAACATGATGCCGCTCTCGGCAAGCTTCGAGAGCTTGCCCTTGTCCATCAGTTTGCGGGCCAGCAACACCAGGAACAGCATCGCGAAACCGACACCGCCGACGTTGGCGGAAATACCCAGCATCTTACCCAACAGCTCGCCCAGCACGTTCCCCACGATCGCGCAAAGGCCCATAAGCGTAAGTCCGTAGATGACCATTCCTCGAACTCCCTAAGAATAAAGCCACAACTTTGCGTGGCACCCGGGGCGGCCCCTGCCGCCCCGGAACCGGTCGATGATTACTCGACCACCATGATCACGGCGCCGGGCTTCAGACGGGCGCCAACTTCCGCGGAGATCGAAACGACGGTGCCATCGATCGGCGACGGCATCGGGTTCTTCATCTTCATCGCTTCGAGGACGCAGAGAACGTCGCCCTTCTTCACAGCCTGACCGACGGTCACCTTGAGAGCGTCGACGGTGCTCGGCATCTTGGCCTTGATTTCCATAGTCTTCTCCTTGGTTAGAGTGCCGTTTCGAAGGACGACGGCACGGGGGTAAAACAACAAACCAAACGCGCGGCCACGCTCCTCAGAGTGCGGCCATGACCTCCGAACGTTCGAGCAGGTGCACGTCGTGGAGGGTCTTGGCGACGAGGCTGCGGGAGGACGAAAGCACTTCGTCCAGCTTGACGCCGCAGCCGTTGCCGAGGTCCACCTCGGCATCGACGTGAATTCCGTGGACCGCCCCCGCCTCCGCCGCGTCGACGGCGAACTGGTGCAGACGCGCGCAGGGCGCGGCGGCGAGCACCAGGTCGAGGTCGGAGGCTTTCGAGGTGTAGGAGAGGCCGGTGACGATTTCGAGGGCAGCCGAGCCGATCACGCCGAGGCGCACGCCGCGCGCATGAGCGCAGGC
>LUYR01000403.1 GCA_001603335.1 Rhodospirillales bacterium Alpha_05
CCATTCACACTTTCTCTCTCTTCCAAGCCAAACGCAAAAAACGCCCGCCTCAAAACCGGGCGCTCTTTGCTTCAACACATCACCTTCCCGCGGGGTGGAGCAGCCCGGTAGCTCGTCAGGCTCATAACCTGAAGGTCGTCAGTTCAAATCTGGCCCCCGCAACCAAGTTTTCAGGCCTCCGGTCACCACCGGGGGCCTGTGGTCTTTTGGGCCGCTTCTCTGTTTTCGGGGTCAGTCGATGACGTTCAACCAAAGCCCTCCGGTTCTCGCGACCCATAGCGGGAAGTTCCACTGCGACGACGTGTTCGCCTACGCCACCCTGCGCCTTGCGCTAGGGCTCGAAGCTCCGGGTGAGGACCATGTGCTGCTCCGGACCCGCGATGCGGACCGGATTGCAGCGGCGGACATCGTGTGGGACGTCGGCAGCGTTTTCGACGCCGAGACGAACCGCTTCGATCACCATCAGCGGGGCGCGCCGCGACGCCCCGACGGCACGCCGTATTCCTCGGCCGGATTGATCTGGCAGGTGTATGGCGCGCGTGCCGTCGCCAAGCTCCTCGGCGGGCGCGGTGCAGAGGCGTTCGCCGCCACGATCGCGGCAGACCTCGACGCCGACATGGTGCGCCGGATCGACGAGATCGACACCGGGGTTTCCGTCCGCGGCCCGGTCACGCGCGAGTCCCTCGACCTCGCCGCGCTGGTCGGCGACTTCAATCCGAGCTGGGACCACCCCGCGGCGAATGGGCCGACGGCGGGCGACGACGCATTCGTTGCCGCGACGGCCTTGGTCGAGGGCGTCCTGCGCCGCCGCGTCGACGAGAACCGTGCGCGCCTCGAGGCCGAGGCGCTGGTGCTTGCGGCGCATCGGAGCGGCGCGGACCCGCGGATCCTCGTGCTCGAACGCGGCATGCCCTGGAAGGGCGCGGTGTTTACGCACGATTTGCCGGTCCTGTTCACCGTGTCGCCGGCCTCCAACGGGAAGTGGATGGTGGACGCGGTGCCGCCGGAGCCGAATTCCTTCGCCCAGCGCCTGCCGCTGCCGGAAGCCTGGGCAGGGCTTCAGGGGGACGAACTGGCTGCGGCGAGCGGCGTGGCCGATGCGGTCTTCGTGCACCTGCGGCGCTTCGTCGGGGGGGCGGCAAGCCGGGAGGGCGCGATCGCCCTCGCGCAGCGGGCGTTGGAGCTCGGATCCCCGATCTGACTGGGAAAAATCGCGGACACGTGATTAATTTTCTGGCGGCGGGCGTCGGATGCTGCAAAGAAGAGCGGTGCTTTTTGCCGCGAGGTGCGGCCGCTATGTCGTCGCGCCTCGATTTGCAGTCTCCCGAGGGGCAGCCGCGTGGCGCGACGCCAACCATCCGGGCGGAAGATCATCAAGGATACGAAAATGAGTCGGATTGTCTATTTGAACGGCGAGTGGTTGCCCGAAGCCGAGGCCAAGGTCTCGATCTTCGATCGCGGGTACGTGTTCGGAGACGCGATCTACGAGGTCACTGCGGTAGTGGACGGCAAGCTGATGGACTACGCCGGGCATGCCGCGCGCCTGATGCGCTCGCTCGGCGAGATCGGTCTCGAGTGCCCGGTTGACGCGGACGAACTGCTGGCGATCCATCGCGAGATCGTCACCCGCAACGCTTTGGTCGAAGGCTTGATCTATTTGCAGCTTTCGCGCGGCCCCGACGATCGGGACTTCCATTTCCCGAAGTCGCCGAAGCCGACGCTGTCCCTGTTCACCCAGGCGAAGGCGTTCATCGCCGACGGCCCGGCGGTCGTCAACGGCATCGCGGTGATCTCGCTGCCCGACCTGCGCTGGGCGCGCCGCGATATCAAGACGGTGCAGCTGCTCTATCCGTCGATGGCGAAGATGGAAGCGGAGAAGCACGGCGCCGCCGACGCCTGGCTCTACGAGGACGGCTTCGTCACCGAGGCGACCTCGTCGACGGCGCTGATCGTGAGCAAGGAAGGCCACCTGATCACCCGCCAACTGAGCCACGCGATCCTGCCCGGCATCACCCGCGGTTCGATCCTCTCGCTCGCGCGTGAGGCGGGGATTCCCGTGGAAGAGCGCCCGTTCACCCTCGACGAGGCGAAGTCGGCGGCCGAGGCGATGATCACCTCGGCGACGCAGATGGTCCAGCCGGTGGTGAAGATCGACGGCGAGATCATCGGCGACGGCAAGCCCGGCGCGGTGACCAAGCGCCTGCGCAAGCTCTACATCGACTACCACCTGGCGAATCTGATCTGATCGGTCCGGGCGGCAACGGAAGGGCGCGGGCGCAACACCCGCGCCCTTTGTCGTTTTCGCCAAGGAGAGGCGGCCCGATGCGCCCTGGCGGGGCCTGCTCTTGTGTCTTAGACTACGCGCTCCCCGAATGAGCGCAGAGGACCTGCCGCGCGTGAGCACCGAGACCTTTCCCCCGTCCGCATTGTTGCATCCGCGCCTTGTCGAACGCCCGATCCCGCCGGTTTCGGCGGTCGGGGACAACCGCATCGTCGCCATCGACTTCGAAACCGCGACGATGGCGCGGGCGAGCGCGTGTTCGATCGGGATCGCCTGGATCGTCGACGGACAGGTGACGCACCGCGCCTATCGGCTGATCCGTCCGCGCTGTTCGCCGAAGGCGTGGTGTTTCGGCTACATCCACGGCCTCTATCCCGAGGATGTCGCCGAAGCGGCGGAATTCCCGGAAATCTGGGAAGAGCTACGGCCGCATCTCGAAGGCGCGCTGGTGTTGGCGCACAATGCGTCGTTCGATCTCGGCGTGCTGCGCGAGAGCATCGCGCTCTACGGACTCGAAACCCCGGAGATGCGCTGCATGTGCACCCTGGTGGCGTCGCGCCGGGTGTGGACCGACATGACCAGCTTCCGCCTGCCTCTGGTGGCGGAGCGGGTGGGTTTCGGCTTCGACCATCACCACGCGCTCGAGGACGCGGAGGCGGCCGCCTGGGTCGCGCTTGGCGCGCTCGCGCGATGCGGCGTCACCGATTTCGACGCGTTGGCGGAGACCATCGGCATCCGCATCGGACGCATGGCGGAAGGGGTCTACGTCTCGTCGGTCGGGGCGCGGCCGAAGGCGACGGGATGGCGGCGGGCGGCGAAGGTCTCCATATAGGGCGTTCCCCTTTTGCTGCCCGGAGTTCTCCCATGACGCCGCTGTCGATTCTCGATCTGGTTCGGATCACCCAGGACACGGACGCGCGCGGCGCGCTCGAAAACGCCCGCGATCTCGCCCGCCACGCCGAGGACTGGGGCTATCGCCGCTTCTGGGTTGCCGAGCATCACAACATGGCGGGGGTGGCGAGCGCGGCGACCGCGGTGGTGATCGGCCACATCGCCGCCGGAACCCGGACGATCCGCGTCGGCGCGGGCGGGATCATGCTGCCCAACCACGCGCCCTTGGTGATCGCCGAGCAGTTCGGCACCCTCGAACGCTTGTTCCCCGGCCGCATCGATCTCGGCCTCGGGCGGGCTCCCGGCACCGATCAGCTGACGCTCAGGGCGCTGCGGCGCTCGGCGATGGCGTCCGAGGAATTCCCCCGCGACGTCCTCGAGCTCCAGACGTTTCTTGCACCCGCGGCGCCGGGGCAGCGGATCCAGGCGGTTCCGGCGGCGGGCACCAACGTGCCGTTGTGGATTTTGGGCTCCAGCCTGTTCGGCGCGTCGCTCGCCGCCGAGCTCGGGCTGCCGTATGCCTTCGCCTCCCACTTCGCACCGGGCGAACTGCTGCGGGCGCTCGACGTCTACCGCGCCCGGTTCAAGCCCTCGGCGCAGCTCGCCAAGCCCTACGCGATGGTGGGGGTGAACGTGATCGCAGCGGAGAGCGACGCCGAGGCGAAACGCCTCGCGACGACGCAGCAGATGTCGTTCACCAACCTGATACGCGGTACCCGCGGCTTGAGCCGCGCGCCGATCTCCAACATCGAGGATTACTGGTCGCCGGAGGAAAAGGCGCAGGTGCGGCAGATGCTCGCGCGTTCGGTGGTCGGCGCGCCCGAGACCGTCGCCGCCGGCCTCGACGCCCTGATCGCCGAAACCGCGGCCGACGAGTTGATCATCGTTTCCGACGTCTACGACCATGCGGCGCGGCTACGCTCGTTCGAGCTGATCGCCGAGGTCCGCGCCGCGCGCGTGGCCTAGAGGGTCCAGCGTCGGACCGGCAGCGCCGTCTCCTGCCTGGTGATCGCCGCGTTGAGCGCGTCGAGCCGCAGCAGGCCGGTCTGGGTGTCGACGAAGCCGACCACCGAGGCGGCGTTGACCGCAGCGGCGCGCAACGCGTGATCCTCGGCCCAGCCGAGGGCGAGGCCGGCGGTGAAGGTGGAGGCGAAGGCGTCGCCCGCGCCCGCGGTGCCGACCACCTCGCAGGGCAGCACCGGGCAGTGGAGAATCTCCTTCGCGGTGCCGACGTAGGCGCCGCTGCCGCCGTCGGTGATCACCATGTAGCGCAGGCCGAAACCGGTCATCGCCTTGACGAACCGCGCCAGGCTCATCTCGAACCCGCCGCCGCGCAAGCCCTTGGTCGCGAGGCGCGGCAGGTCGTCGCCGTCGAGGCGCTCGCCGCCTT
>LUYR01000404.1 GCA_001603335.1 Rhodospirillales bacterium Alpha_05
ACCAGCGAACAAATCTTACTGACCGCCGAGACCCTCTTTGCCCGCCATGGCGTGGAGGCGGTTTCGGTGCGTCAGATCCAGGAGAAGGCCGGCGTGAATGTGGCGGCGGTGCATTACCACTTCGGCAGCCGTGACGACCTGATCCGTGCCGTGTTGCTGCGACGGGCCGTGCCGCTGAATGCCAAGCGCGTCGCGCTTTTGGAGGCATTGGAGGCGGCTCATCCGGTGCCTGCGCCGCTGGTGCTGGAGGATGTGTTGCGCGCCTTTGTCACGCCGGTGTTTGAACTGCTGGAGGCGGAGCCCAACGCCGCGTGGCTCATGGCGCATGTGCACACCAGCTACGACGACAAGCTCAGGAAATGGTACTTCGACCTGTTTGCGCCGCTCGTCCTCCGTTTCCAGCCGGCGTACATGCGCGCGTTGCCCGCACTGCCGCCTGCAGTGGGCTGGGCGCGCATGCAGTTCGTCTGGGGCTCGATGATGTACATGCTCGTGCGGACGCAGCGGAGCCGGACGCTGGGCGCCTCGGCGCCGCCTGAGTTGCCCGTGGCCGCGTTGATCGACGAGTGGGTGGCATTTTGCGCGGCCGGGCTGCGGGCCGGAGGGGCATCTTTATGAACGCAACTTCCTCTGGCGCCTCGGCGCCGCTGCGCGTGCTGCTTGCGCCGTTTGGCAGCGAGGGCGATGTGACGCCGTTTCTGTGGCTGGCCGACCGGTTGGTCGAGCGCGGGCACCGGGTGCGCGTTGCCGCCAACCCGTTGTATGCCGACGTGGTCCGTCGCCGTGGGCACGCGTATTATGCGGCGGGCAGCGCCGAGCTGCTGCGCGCCATGTTGGAGGACCCGCGTGTGTGGGACGGGAGGAAGGCGTCGATGCTGCTTTTGCGCAGTCTGCTGGATTCGCTCGCCGGGTGCGCGGAGCCGTTTCTGCGGGAGGAGGCCGATGCGGATTTGGTGGTGGGCTCCAGTTTTGCCATTGCGGCGTATTCCGCGGCGGCATCGAGGGGCATCCCGTTTGTGCGTCTGCACCTGCAACCTTCCGCGCTGCGGTCGGTGGGCGATTTGCCTGTGTTGGGTGAGGGGATGGGCTGGATGCGGCGTCTCCCTGCGCCGTTGATCCGTGGTTTTTTCCGGCTGCTCGACTGCGCGCTCGATCGGAAGCCGCTGCAAGAGATCAACCGGTTCCGGGCGACACTCGGGCTGGCGCCCCTGAAGTCTTTCTATCGCGATGTGTGTAATGGGGGCGCGGGGCTCGGCGGCTTGTTCCCCGATTGGTTTGCGCCGGTCCAGTCTGACTGGCCGCGTGGCATGCGCCTTTTCGGGTTCCCGCTGGAGCCGCAGGTGGCACCGGCTCCGTTGGAGGAGCACGTCGAGCAGTTTCTCGCTCAGGGCGAAAGTCCGGTGCTCTGGACGCATGGCAGCGCCAATTTTCACACGGCGGACTTTGTCCGGCACGCCGAGCGGGCCTGTGCGACGCTCGGTGTGCGCGGCATCGTGGTCGCGCCGCGGATTGGCGCGATGGCCGAGCCGGCGGGCCCGGGGATTCTCCGGCTGGATTATGCGCCGTTCGACAGTCTCTTCCCTCGTTGCCGTGCGGTCGTGCACCATGGCGGGATCGGCACGCTGTCGAAGGCGTTGCGCGCCGGTCTGCCGCAGCTGATCGTCCCGCGCGCGTACGATCAGTTTGACAACGCGGCGCGGGCGGAGCGCCTCGGGATTGGGCTGGGGCTTAGCTACCGGCGCTTGCACCGCGCCCCGGAGAGGCTCCGCCAACTTCTCGAAAATCCGGCGTATGCGGAGCGTGCCCGGTCGTTGGGTGCGCGGCTGGCGTCTTCAGCGGATATCGTTGCATGGCTGGAGTCGGTCGCGGGCGGCGCGGGCGGACGGTGCGCTCGGTGATAGGCGCGTTGACGCCCCGGCGCGCGTGTGGCGGTCGGGGCGTGGAGCGTGTGGTGCGGGCGCTCAGAGGGCGCC
>LUYR01000405.1 GCA_001603335.1 Rhodospirillales bacterium Alpha_05
CGGCGAGCGGCAGGCCCTCGGCGGTGGCGCGGTCGAGCACCTCCATCGCGGTGTTGGCGACGCGGGTTTGCGCGACCAGGGCGTCGCTGCCGCCGATCTCCTTCACGATCTCGGCCAGCGCGTCGAAGTCGACACGGGATTCCTTCGAGTGGACGTTGAGGTGGCCTTCCGCCAGCTTGACGAACTTGGCGAAGCCGCCCGAGAGGGTCAGGCGCGGCAGCGGGTGGGCGCGCAGGTATTTCAGCAGGCCGCCGACGAAGTCGCCCATGTCGATCAGCGCGACGTCGGGGAGGTCGTGGTGGCGCTTGGCGGCGCGTTCCGAGGCGTTTCCGGTGGAGGCGGAAATGTGGGTGACGCCGCTTGCCCGCGCCACGTCCACCGCGCGCTGGATGGTCTGGATGAAGGCTTCGCAGGAGTAGGGAACGACGACGCCGGTGGTGCCGAGAATCGAGAGCCCGCCGACGATGCCGAGGCGCGGGTTGAGGGTCTTTTCCGCCAGGGCTTCGCCGCCCAGGATCGCAATCGTCACTTCGATGTCGGTGGGACCGCCGAGGGCGTCCGCCGCGCGCAGGAGATTGGCGGTGATGATGCGGCGCGGGCCGGGGTTGATTGCGGGTTCGCCCACCGGCACCGGGATGCCCGGGCGGGTGACGGTGCCGACGCCTTCTCCGCCCTTGAAGGTGATTCCGGAGCCCGTTGCGCCGATGCGCACGGTGACGCGGACCTCCGCGCCGTGGGTGACGTCGGGGTCGTCGCCGCCGTCCTTGGTCACTCCGGCGGTGGCGGATTCGCCTTCGAGAACCTGCGTGACCAGCGCGAATCGCGGGGTTTCGCCGCGCGGCAGGGTGATGTCCACCGGGTCGGGGAAGCCCGCGCCCTGGAGCGCGCGATAGGCCGCGACGGCCCCCGCTGCGGCGCAGGCGCCAGTGGTCCAGCCGCTGCGCAGGGGTTTTCCGGTCTCGTCGGTGTCGGTCATCGATCCGCCTTCGATTGGGGTTTCGGCTCGAAAAGTGTCATATCCCGCGAAACGCGGCTTGTCATCGCTCTCCCGCGCGGGCATATATTCGCCGCCATGATCAAACGCTATGACGCATACACGGTGGAACTGGAACCCGGCTGGGTTTGGCTGGTGGGCGCAGGCCCCGGCGACCCCGGCCTCCTCACCTTGCACGCCTTGAGCGCGCTCGAACAGGCCGACGTGGTGGTCCACGACGCGCTGGTCGACCCCCGGATTCTCGGGCTGGTCAAGCCGGGCGTCGAGCTGATCAACGTCGGCAAGCGCGGCTGGAAGTGCAGCCCGAAGCAGAGCGACATCTGCGAACTCCTGGTCGACCTCGGCAAGCAGGACAAGCGGGTGGTGCGGCTGAAGGGCGGCGATCCGTTCGTCTTCGGCCGCGGCGGCGAGGAAACCCACGCGCTGGTGGAAGCCGAAATTCCCTTCCGCATCGTTCCCGGCATCACCGCGGGCATCGGCGGCCTCGCCTATGCGGGCATTCCCCTGACCACGCGCGAGACCAACGATGCGGTGGCGTTCGTCACCGGGCACGACGAGAGCGGCGGGATGTCGCGCCGCGTCGCCTGGGAAGAGCTGGCCCGCGCCGTGCCGGTGATCGTGGTCTACATGCCGATGAAGTCCCTCGCGCACATCGCCGAGCGGATGATCGCGGGCGGTCGCGCACCGGACGAATGCTGCGCCATCGTCTCGAAGGCGAGCACGCCGGACCAGCGGGTGTTGATCACCACCCTCGCCACCTGCGCCGCCGACGCGGCGGAAAGCGACCTGCCGAATCCGTCCCTGTTCGTCGTCGGGCCGGTGGTCGATTACCGCGCGTGGGTCAACTGGTTCCCCGGGAACCGTTCGCCGCGCCTTGCGCCGCTCAGCCCCTCGGCTGCCGAATAATCAGCACTCGCCGCCGGTTTCGGTGGCGCCCGCCGCGATCGCCGTGGCCTTGGAGGGCTTGGTCCCCACCGGGTAGACGCGGGTGATCAGCCCTGCCGCGAGGTCGGCGGGGCGGTCGGCGTAGGCGACCATGCCCTTCGGGTCGGCGTGATACTTCTCGGCGAATTCGAGAATGCCGGTGATCGCGAACTTCGGATTGAGGTTGCCGAACACCCAGGCGATCTTGCCCGGGGCCTGGAAGGCGACGACGCAGGCATTGCCGCAAGCGCCCATGCAGCGCGTCTGCTCCACCTGGAACTCGCTCTTCATCGGCCACTTTTCGTATTTTTTCATCAGGTTGTCGTACAGCTGCGTGCCCCCGCGAACGCCCTCTTTCTCTTCGGCGGTCTTGGTGAAGTTGCAGCGGATGCAGACTTGAATGGTATGGTCCATGGTACGCTCCCTTGACCGCGGCGCGCTGCCGGGGCCAAGCTCAAGATGGGGAATCGGACTGGCGCGATCAACCGAAGCCGCGCCCGAGTCGCCTACCGGATACCGCGAATGCCATTCAGTATCAATCCCACAAGTTCCCCGCTTCCCCGGATACCGCCGGAGGTCCGGCGCTGGCTGTTGTTCGGCGGCGGCCTTGTGCTGGTCGCGGCTGCCGATATCGCGATTCGTGCGCCGGGGGGCGGCGCGCTGCTGCCCGGGCTCGGGGTGTGGTGCCTCGCGGT
>LUYR01000406.1 GCA_001603335.1 Rhodospirillales bacterium Alpha_05
CCGAGCACGCCGACGGTGGAGCCGCTGGTCTGGGTCGAGGCCGGCGGCGGTTCGGCCACGGTGCCCGCGCCGTTGGCAGCGCCCGGGGCCTTTTCGAGCGACTGGAAGCGGTAGTCGACGTCCGCCGACATCCGGTCGAGCCGCTGCTGGGTCTGGTCGACCTTGAACGAGAGCTGTTCGATCTGGCCGGTGAGGTCGCGCATCTGTTCTTCGAGCTGGCTGATCTTGACGAACAGCTGGGCCGAGCCCTCCGAGGTCATCGCGTCGCCGCCGCCGGTGCCGCCGCTCTGGTCGCGGTAGGCCTGGCGTTGCAGCACCTGAAGATCGCGCTCGAGACGGTCGAGCCGCCCGGAGAGCGCGCTCGCATCCTGCGCCTGGGCAGAAGCCGCCCCGGTCATCAGACCGCAAGCGATCACAAGCAACCCGAGGCTGCGGCGTCCGTCGATCCAGCTCATGCGTCTTCCTTCCCCAGCTTACAAAAACGAAACGCCCGCCATTCATCGCATCGGCGAGGAACGGCGGGCGCCCGTCAACAACTCATCCGCTAAAGACTAGCGGAGTGGGCTTTACTTCGCCACGACCGTCACGGCACGACGGTTCTGCGACCAAGCGTACTCGTTCGAGCCGACGACAGCCGGACGCTCTTTGCCGTACGAGACGGTCGAGATGCGCGCAGCGGCGACGCCCTGGGCCTGCATGAACTGCTTCACCGCGTTGGCACGACGCTCGCCGAGGGCAAGGTTGTACTCACGGGTGCCGCGCTCGTCGGCATGGCCTTCGATGGTGATCTTGGTGGTCGGGTACTGCTTGAGCCAAGCAACCTGACCCATCAGCGACTTCACCGCGGACTCATCGAGGTCCGAACGGTCGAGAGCGAAGAACACACGGTCCTTGGCCTTCGCGATGAAATCTTCCGGCGAACCCGGAACCGGAGCGTTCATCGACGCGGAGGCCTGGCTGCCAGTGCCACCGACGTTGGCGTTCTCTTCCGGACCACTGGAGCAAGCAGCCACGAGCAGGCTGGCCGCCACAACGCTCAAATAACGAATCTTCATTGCCTTCATCTCCCACGCGGGAATTTTAAAACGATACGGCCACACGGCTGCGGCACGACCGCCGAAAAACCGATCTGGTTGGCCTTTGTCTTACTTCAACCACATTGGGTTCGCTACAAGAATTCGAATTGTCCCGCAGCGAGAGCCCAAAGTGTGGTTTTCATGCCACAACCATCGACCCCCCACCCGGCTCAGGGGATCAACGGCGACCAGGCCGGGTCCGACGCCTCCATGGGAGTCACAACCCGACGTTCATTGTACCCGGTTAGATCGATACTGTAGAGATAAGAATCGCCTCCCTGTCCCCGAGCATCGGACGGATTCTGCCGGAAGAACATCAAGACTCGGCCATTCGGGGCCCAGGTCGGTCCTTCGACGAGAAACCCGTCAGACAGCAAACGCTCGCCGGTGCCATCGGGTTTCATCACGCCGATAAAGAATCGTCCCTGCGCCATTTTGGTAAACGCGATGTAGTCGCCGCGCGGCGACCAAACCGGTGTCGCATAAGTGCCTTCGCCGTGGCTGATGCGGCGGACTCCGCTGCCGTCGGCCGCCATCACGTAGAGCTGCTGGTTGCCGCCGCGGTCGGAGTTAAAGACGACATACTGCGAATCGGGCGAATACGACGGCGAGGTGTCGATCGCCGGGGTATTGGTGAGACGGCGGCGCTCGAGGGTGCGCAGGTCCATGGTGTAGATGTCGGACGCGCCGCCACGGGCCATGCTCATGATCACGCGATTGCCGTCGGGCGAGAAGCGCGGCGCAAAGGTCATGCCGGGGAAGTCGCCGAGGCGCTCCCGCTTGCCGGTGTCGATGTTGTAGAGGTACACCCGCGGCACGCCGTTATAATACGACATGTAGGTGATTTCCTGGGTCGACGGCGAGAATCGCGGCGTCAGCACCAGGTCGGAGCCGTCGGTGAGGAAGCGGTGGTTCGCGCCGTCCTGGTCCATCATCGCGAGGCGCTTGATCCGCTTGGTCGCGGGGCCGCTTTCGGCGATGTAGACGACGCGGGTGTCGAAGTAGCCGGTTTCGCCGGTGAGACGCTCATACACCTGGTCGGCGATGATGTGGGCGATGCGACGCCAGTTGCTCGCCTCGGTCACGTACGCCTGCGCCTTCAGCTGCTGCGCCGCGAACACGTCCCAGAGGCGGAACTCGACTCGGACTCGGCCGTCGGGCATCGTCGCGGTGCGGCCCTGAACCAGCGCCTGGGCGTTGATCGCCTGCCAGTCGGGGAAGCGCGGCTGCACCTGCATCGAGGCGAAGGTCTGGATGAACGCGCCACGGTCGATGGCGCGGAACAGACCCGAACGCTCGAGATCGGCCTGGAGCACGCCCGCAAGGTCCGCTCCCATTTTCGCCGCGCGATCGTCGTCGCCGCCGAAAGCGGGAACCGCGATCGGAATCGGCTCGACGTTGCCGCGGGTAATGTCGATCCGCAGCTCGGCTCGCGCCGGCGCCGCCGCCAAGCACAGCGCCAGGCCAACGGCCAGGGCCGCGAGGCCCGCCTTGGTCCGGAAGAGTGCGTTCGCCAGCACGTTCATGCTACCTCCATTGGGATGTTCGCTCACAGTCGATCCTGCGGACGGAAGAACAGGCGGACTTCCCGCCAGGTATCGTATTTCGCCGCCGGCGCCTGGATCGGACTGGCCATAAATACGGCGCGCAGCGCGCTCTCCGCAAGGGAACGGAAAGCCGGGTCGCGTGCAAGCCGCGCCTGATCCACGATCTTCGCGTCGGTCACGGTTCCGTCGCTATTCATCCGCACCGTGATCTCGATCTGCATGTCGAGCGCGCCGGCCTTGCCCGGGTCGACGTTCCAGTGGCGCTCGATCTGCGCCCGGATCATGTCGATCTCGGAGAGCGACAGCTTGTCGCCCAGGCCTTCGCGGTCTTTCGACACCGCAGGGGCGTCCACCGCGTTCGGCGTACCGGTCTTGGTTCCGGCGGCCTTGGCGGGCGGCGCTTCGGTCTTCGGCGCGTTGTCCTTTCGCAGCTTGTCGACCGACGCCATCAGGTCGTCGAACGACGGCTTCGGCTCGGGCTTCTTCTTCTCCGGCTTCTTCTCTTCGGCCTTCTTCGGTTCCGGCGGCTTCGGCTGCGCCTTCGGCGGCTCGGGCTTGGGCTCCGGCTTCGGCTCGGGTTTCTTC
>LUYR01000407.1 GCA_001603335.1 Rhodospirillales bacterium Alpha_05
CGCGTCGGCCGCGGTGGCGATGCCTTCCGCCGCGAGCGGCGCGAACGCCTCGGGCCGCGCGTCGGTGGCGACCACCGGCAGTCCGGCCTTGTGGAGATTGCGCACCATCGGCGCGCCCATCACCCCGACGCCGATGAAGGCGATGCGGGCGGGCTTGGCCGGGGACTTCGAAACTTCGGTCTGGGTGGTCATTGCGGAATGTCCTCGTGGGAGGGATGCCGGGGAGCAGGCGAGATCCGGCGATCCAGGATGAACACGATCCCGGCGAACCCGCAGAGGGGGATCGCCGCGTAGATGTAGCCGACCGGGAACCGCAGCAGCGGGCTGAACTGGTGCATGCCGTCCCGCGCGTACTGCACGCCGTAAACCAGCAGCAGCGCGAGGAAGGCGAGGCACAGCACGTCGATCATCCAACGCCCGGCGGCCTGCAACGGCGGGGGCAGGACGTCGAGCAGCACCGGCGTGGCGAGGTGGGTGTTGCTGCGGAAAACCAGCGCGGTGCCGGTGAACACGACGACGGTGAAGCCGTAGACGACGAGATCGTCGAGGGGCAGCCAGGTGGTGTCGAACACCGAGCGCAGCACCACCTGGGTGAACACGCTCGCCGCCATCGCCACGATCGCGGCGGCCATCGCGACGGCGCACACCGCCGCGAGCAGTCGGGCGAGACCTTGCAACGCGCGGATCATGACCGCCCCCACGTAACCAGGCCGGGGAAAAACCAGATCACCACCGCCACCAGCAGCATGCCGATCACATACGGCACGCAGCCGCGCGCCACGTCCATCACCCGCACCGGCACCAGGGTGGCGACGACGAACAGGCAAAGCCCCACCGGCGGCGTCACCAGCCCGACCGCGAGCACGATCAGGAACACCATCGTCGCGGCGAGCGGGTCGATGCCGTAGCCGCCGATCAGGGGATAGAGGATCGGCCCGATCATCAGGATCGTCGTGGTGGTGTCGAGGAACATGCCGCAAACGAACAGCAGCGCCCCGGCGGAGAGCATGAACGCCGTCGGCGTCGTGGCGAACTCCTGGAACAGCTTGCCCGCGATCTGCGGCAGGCCGACGACGGTGAGGAAGAACGAGAACACCGTGGCGCAGGCGACGACGAACATGATCGACGCCGACATCTTGCCCGACGACACCAAAATCGCCGGAAGCTGCCGCCAGGAGAGCTCTCGGTAGACCCCCATGGTGACGAACAGGGCGTAGAACACCGCCACCACGGAAGCCTCGGTGGGGGTGAACTTGCCGCTGACGATGCCGCCGATGATGATCACCGGCGCGCCCAACGCGAGCAGTCCGTCCTTCACCCCGGCTGCGAGGCGGTGCAGCGAGAACCGCCCGAACTCGGCCTGGAAGCCGTGCATCAGGCAGAGCACGGTGGAGATCGCCATCAGCACCACGCCGATCAAGAGCCCCGGCACGATGCCGCCGAGGAAGAGTTCGTTGAGCGACTGGCCGGAGATGAAGCTCCAGACGATCATCGGGATCGACGGCGGGATGATCATCCCGATCGGCGAGGCCGCCGCGGTCACCGAGGCGCTGAACACCTGCGAATAGCCCTGGCGCTCCATCTGCGGGATCATCACCGAGCCCACCGCCGAGGTATCCGCCACCGACGAACCGGAAATCCCGCCGAACACCATCGACGCGCCGATGTTGGCGTTGGCGAGGCCACCGGGGAGGAACCCCACCAGCGAATCCGCGAAGTTGACGAGGCGGCGGCTCATCCCGCCGGATTCCATGATCGCGCCGGAGAGGATGAAGAACGGGATCGCGAGCAGGACGAAGCTCTCCGTCCCTGCCGACAGCCGCTGGATCACGATCAGCGGCGGAAAGTCGAGCAGCCACAGCCCGAGCGCGCCGGAGAGCCCGAGCGATACCGCGATCGGCAGCCCGACGACGAGAAACACCAAGAGAAGGCAAATCACCAAGGCGGCTTCGGAGGCCATCGACAACTCCCCGGAGGTGAGATCATGCGGGCAGTCGCCGGGAGAGCGCACGCGCTCCCCCGGCCGATCCCCCTAGCGGGAGGCGTTGATCGCGTCGAGCCAGCGGCCGCCGGCATCGCCGTATTCCGCCTTGAGCGCGGGCAGGCCCTTGTCGGCGAACACCTTGGCGAACGCCTTCAGGTCGATCTGCTCGGGCGGGATGATCTTGATCTTGTCCTTGATCGAATCGAGGAGCTTCTGTTCCTCGGCGCGCGCCACCGCCGGGTATTCCTTGACCACCTCGGCCGAGGCCTTCTGCACCGCCGCCTTCTGCGCGTCGTCGAGGCGACCCCAGGCGGCCTTGCTCATGCTAACGATGTGGGGCGAGATCCCCCACGGCACCATCGAGAGCGAGTCCTGCACTTCGTAGAGCTTGGCGCCGACGATGTTGCCGACCGGGTTGTGCTGGCCCTGCACCACGCCGCGCTGCAACGCGACGTAGAGCTCGGCGAAGTCGATCGGCACCGGAATCGCGCCCACCGCCTTGGCCATGATGTTGAATGACGGCACGTTCGGGTTGCGGATCTTCACCCCCTCGAGATCGGAGGGCTTCTTCACCTCGACGCCCTTCATCGTGATGTAGCGGAAGCCGCCGTGCGGCACCACGAACAGCGGCTGGACGTCCACGTCCTTGGCGAACTGCGCCAGGAGGGCCTTGCCGTCGGCGCTCGAATAGAAGCGGATGAAGTGGTCGAGGTTCTGGTAGAGCATCGGCGATTCGAGCGCGCCCGCCCAGGGGACGAAGTGCGAGAAGGTTCCGGCGATCGCCATGTCGATGGTGCCGCTGCGCACGCCTTCCTGCAACTGGCGTTCGTTGCCGAGGCTGGATGCGTTGTAGATCTGCACCTTGACGCTGCCCTTGCTGTAGTCGGCAACCTTGTCGGCGAACATCTTGCCGATGGTTTCCTGCGGGCTGATCGCCGCACCGACGTGGCCGAGCTTCACGGTGACGTTGGCCGCGTCGGCGGGCGTCGCGGCAAGGTTGCCGACGGCCAGGATCCCGGCGGCGGCGAGGGCGGAAAGAGAAGCTTGAAGACACCCCCAAAGACGCATTTCTTCCTCCTGTTTGGTTTATTCGGTCGGTCTTGCCGCATCCGGGCCGTTGTTCGCCCGTTCACACCGTCCGCGATCGTAGGACTTCCTGGATCGTGGCCTGTTTGCGGAACTCGTTGCCAATCACGAAGTGGTGCCGCAGCACCGCGTCGAGCCGATGAACGTCGTGCTCGACCAGGGCGAGAAGGATCTTGCGGTGATCGTCGAAGACGTAGGCTTTGAAGTCCTCGGTCGCGGGCGTGGTGCGGCGGCGATAGACGTGGGAGTGGAACAACGGCTCGGCCAAGGCGGCGTAGAGGGCCGCGAGAACCGGCGCGTGCGCCGCCGCCACCAGCGCCGAGTGGAAGGCGAAATCCGCGAGCGCCCCCG
>LUYR01000408.1 GCA_001603335.1 Rhodospirillales bacterium Alpha_05
GCCCGGCGCAACGGCCGCGCCGCCGCCGGTACCGTCGGCACGCTCGAAAATCGCCTGTCGCGGGTCTTCGACCTCACCGCCCTGCCGTGCTCCGGCACCGAGCGCGGCGAAGACGTGATCCTGATGATCGGCCGCGACGTCACCCTGGCGACGAGCATGCGCCGCACGCTGATGGAATCCCGCCAGCGCTATAAGGATCTGGTCGAGGTCTCCGCCGCCTTCGCGTGGGAAACCAACACCGACGGCACCCTGGTGTTCGTCAGCCCACAGGGCGTGCTCGGCTACGGCGTCGACGAACTCGTCGGCCGCAAGCCCTCGAGCTTCCTCGCCGAACCGCTCGAAAGCGGCTCGACCTTGCCGTTCTCGGCGCGCCAGCCGGTCGCCGACGTCGAGGTGTGGATGCGCCGCGCCGAAGGCAGCGCGGTCTGCCTGCTGGTCTCCGCCGTGCCGCTCTACGACGATGCCGGACGTTGGACCGGGGCGCGCGGCGTCTGCCGCGACATCACCGACGTGCGCGAGCGCGACATCGCGATCGCCCGCTCGCGCAACCGCGAACGCCTGCTCTCCTTCATCGTCCGTTCGTTCCGCGACGAGGTCGACCCCGAGAACATGCTCGCCATCGCCGCCGCCACGGTGGCGCAGGGCGTCGGCGTCTCGGGCTGCAACGTGCTCAGGGTGCAGGACGAACGCGGTGCGGAAGACACCACCCCGACCACCGCCGCCGACCTGCGCACCGCCGCCACCTTCGGCCGGATCGGCGCGGCGGGCGACTTGAAGGCGGTGATCGCGGCGTTCTGCGCCGGCAACGACATCGTCGAAACCGTGATCGGCAAGTGGAACGTGCTCGCCGCCGTCACCCGCTACCGCCAGACCGTCAACGGCGGAATCGTCCTCTGGCGCGAACTCTCGCGCGTACCCTACGACGAAGACGACCGTATCCTCCTCGCCGATCTCTCGGCCCAGGTCGGCATCGCGATCGAGCAGATCAGCAACCACGAGCACATCCTCGCGCTGTCGCGCACCGATTCCCTCACCGGCCTGTTCAATCGCCGCGCCTTTATCGAGGAGCTCGAACGCCGCACCCAGAGCCTGCGCCACGAAGGCCGTACCGCCGCGCTGCTCTACGTCGACCTCGACAACTTCAAGACCGTCAACGACCTGTTCGGGCACAAGCGCGGCGACGACGCGCTGTTCGCGGTCAAGCGCCTGCTCCAGGCCGCGACCCGGCCGAGCGACCTGGTGGCGCGCCTGGGCGGCGACGAATTCGCGGTGTGGATGGACGGCGTCGACGAGACCGTGGCGGTGACCAAGGCGCGCGCGATGCTGAAGGAAAGCGCCGCGCTCGAAAGCTTCACCAACGGCATCGGCACCAGCCTCAGCATGTCGATCGGCATCGCGGTGTTCGACCCGGTCAGCGACGAGAGCATCGACGCTTTGCTCTCGCGCGCGGACGGTGCAATGTATCAAACCAAGCATTCAGGCAAGGGATCGTATCGCGTGGCGCCCGCCACGATGTAACGGCGATCCGCTCTTCGGGGAATTTGCGAACGTGGACATGTCACACCTGCTTGCGCGCCTGGAGGAGGGTTCGGCGGACCCTGCCGACGCCGCGTCGGCGGGGTTCACCTACGACGAGGCCAAGCGCCTCGCCACCCACGCCGACCCGCAGGTGCGACGCGAGCTCGCGATGCGCACCGACGTCGTCCCCGAGATCCTCTACTTCCTCTCCGCCGACCCCGACCCCGAAGTCCGCCGCCGTATCGCCGCCAACGCC
>LUYR01000409.1 GCA_001603335.1 Rhodospirillales bacterium Alpha_05
CGGTTGAGCGCGCGGGTGCGGCGCAGCGCGGCGGCGCGGCCCTTGCGGTAGTCCGCCATCTGCTCGGGCGTCGGGTTGAGGATCACCCGCCCCTGGGTGCCGTCGACGATTACGGTGCAGCCGGGCGAGAGCGCCTTGGTCAGCCCGGCGACGCCGACCACCGCCGGAATCCCCAGCGACCGCGCCATGATCGCGGTGTGGCTGGCGACGCCGCCCAATTCGGTGGCGAAGCCCGCGACCTTCTGCGGGTCCATCTGCGCGGTATCTGCGGGGGTGAGTTCGTCGGCGAGGATCACGGTCTGGCGCGGCAGGTCGGCGAAGGCATGGGTTTCCGCGTGGCCGAGGCGGCGCACCAGGCGCTGGCCGAGGTCGCGCACGTCGTCGGCGCGGGCGGCAAGGTAGACGTCTTCCATCGCCGCGAACGCCGCGACGAGTTCGTCGATCTGGCGCTTCACCGCAGCTTCGGCGTTGATCTGCTTTTCGGTGATCTGCGCCTCGACGCCGCGGGTGAGGCGCGAGCGGCGCAGCATGTGGGCGTGGGCGTCGAGGATATAGGAGATTTCCTCCGCCGCCTGATCGGGGCGCTGCTTGACGTCTTCCGAGATCTTCCGGAGTTCGTCGGACACCTGCTTCGCCGCGACGCGGAAGCGCGCGACTTCGGCCGCGACGCGATCCTCGGGCACGCAGTATTCGATCACCGACAGGCCGCCGGTCTCGTGGACGTAGGCGATGCCGAGCGCGACGCCGGGGGAAACCGGCGTGCCTTGCATCACCCGCGTCGGGAGCTCCGGAATCGGCTGGTCGTCAATCTTCATGGAACTTGGCTTCCACCAGGTCGCACAGTGCGGCGAGCGCGGCATCGGCTTCGTTGCCCTGCGCGGAAAGCCGGATCGCGCATCCCGGGCTCGCGGCAAGCATCAGCAGGCCCATGATCGATTCGCCCGAGACCGTCTGCTCATCGCGCGAGACCGACACCTGGGCGTCGAATCCTCCGGCGAGCTTGACGAACTTGGCGGCGGCGCGCGCGTGTAGGCCGCGCAGGTTGCGAATCACGACCTCGCGTTCGAGGGGTTTGGCTGCACTCAACGATTTCTCCATCGCAATCGACCCACACCAGTCCGAAGCTTACGACTGGGACAAGAGTTTCGAGGCGACGTTGATGTACTTGCGCCCGGCTTCCTGGGCGCTGATCACCGCCTCGTTCAAGGATTCGGTGCCGCGCACCGAGGCGAGCTTGATCAGCATCGGCAGGTTGACCCCCGCGATCACCTCGATGCGGGTGCGATCCATGATCGAGATTGCCAGGTTGGACGGCGTGCCGCCGAACATGTCGGTGAGCACCACCGCGCCCGAACCGTCGTCGACGGCCGCGACGCTGTCCATGATGTCCTGACGGCGGCGTTCCATGTCGTCGTCCGGCCCGATGCACACCGCGAGCACGCGCTCTTGCGGCCCGACGACGTGTTCGAGTGCAGCTATGAGTTCGATGGCCAGACGGCCATGGGTGACGAGTACCAAGCCGATCATCGTGCTGTTCGTTCCTTCCCCCGTTTTGGCGGTCCCTTCCCCTCGGGAGCGCGGACCCTATTGAGCCTTCTTCAGCCCTGCGATGCAAGCGATTGCGGCGGCACGGCGCGCAGCGCCTGCAGCTCGCGGTGGCGCAGCGAGGTGCCGTAGCCGGATGCGGTCAACCACGCCGCGAGACGCTCGGCGACGTAGACCGAACGATGCTTGCCGCCGGTGCAACCGATCGCGAGGGTGAGATAGCTCTTTCCCTCGGTGACGTAGCGGGGCAGCAAGGGTTCGAGCAGCGCGATCAGGCGCGCCATGAACTCGGCGAAATCCGGGTCTTCGGCGATATACGCCTGGACCGGCGCGTCCATCCCGGTGGACTCGCGCAGCGCGTCGACGTAGTGCGGATTGCGCAGGAAGCGCACGTCGAACACCAGATCCGCCTCGCGCGGCAAGCCGCGGCGGAACGAGAACGAGGTGACGAACACGTGCAACCCTGCGTTCGCGGCGCCGTACCGGGTGGATAACATGGTTTTGAGCGACGCCGCGGGCAAGTCGGTGGTGTCGATCACGTCGTCGGCGGAGAGGCGCAGCGGTTCGAGCAACTGGCGTTCGAGCGCGATGCCGTCGAGAAGCGGCCGGTCGACCGCGAGCGGGTGACGCCGCCGGGTTTCGGTATAGCGGCGCTGTAGCGCCTCGTCGTCGCAATCGAGGAAAAGGATGCGCGGCTTCAGCCCGCCGATCTTCTCGACGTCGCGCAACAGGCGGCGCATCCCCTTGACGTCGAAATCGCGGGTGCGGATGTCGACGCCGATCGCCATCGGGCGGCGCACCGTCTGGTATTCGGCCCAGGTGTTGGCCTCCTCGCCGACCATGTGGCGCAGGAGGAACAGCGGCACGTTGTCCACCGCCTCGTAGCCGAGGTCCTCGAAGGTCTTGAGCGCGGTCGACTTGCCCGCGCCGGACATTCCGGTGATGACGACGATATCGCGGGTCGGCGGAGCAGGAGCTGGGGTCATGTCACGGGCTCGGGGATCGGCGGCCGAGGGCGAGATCGAGGGCCACGCCCACCACCGCCACGGCGGACGCGGCGAATCCCCAAAGGCTGACGCACGGCACCGCGACGCCGCCGAGCACGCGGGAGGCGGGATCGGGCAGGCGCGCCACCTCGGCGGGATCGGAAACCAGGTGGACCGCGAGCGCGACCGGAAACGC
>LUYR01000410.1 GCA_001603335.1 Rhodospirillales bacterium Alpha_05
GCAAAGGCGAGGACCGACACCACGATCTGCCGCTTCGCCGCCGCGACGCCGCGCGCCACCGGCAGCACCGGCAGGCGCGCCGCGATGAAGTCGTCGAGGCGGAAGATCGCGATGGCGTAGGAATGGGGGATCTGCCAGAGGCCGAAGATCACCAGCAGCAGCCATGCCCCGGCGTCGAAGCGGTCGGAGACCGCGCAATAGCCGATCACCGGCGGCGCGGCCCCGGCAAGGCTGCCGATCACGGTGCTGTGCACCGAGCATCGCTTCAGCCAGAGCGAATAGACGCCGACGTAGACGACCCAGCCGAGCGCGGCGAGGCCGACGCAGAGCCGGTTGGTTTCCGCCGCGAGCAGGCCGAACCCGGCGAGGCCGAGGAGCGTGCCCGCGACCCACGCGGCGGCGGGCGTGATCGCGCCGGTGACCAGGGCGCGGTTGCGGGTACGGCGCATCACCCGGTCGATGTCCTGGTCGATGATGTTGTTGAAGACGCAGCCGCTCGCCACCACCAGCGACACCCCGAGCATGGTCGCGGCGAGCAGCCGCCAGTCGACCTGCCCCTGGGCGGCGAGGAGGAAACCGCCGGTCGCGGCGATCCAGTTGCCGAAGACGATGCCGGGCTTGGCGAGTTGCAGGTAGGCGTTGAACCCCGTCGCTGGCTTCTTCACGCGCGGCCCTACATCATCATGTTGCGGTTGAGGTGGTACATGATCCACAGCGAGCCGCCGACGAGGATCGCGATGATCAGCACGGTGAAGAAGAACGACACGAAGTTCCAACGCTCGGAACGATGGGTAAGGTGCATGAAGAAGAAGTTCTGCACGCAGATCTGCACCAGGCCCACCACCGTCACCACCACGATCGTGGTCGGGCGGGAGAACATCGGCATCATCACCACCGCGAAGGCGATCGCGGTGAGCAGCGCGGAAAGGCCGAAGCCGACCAGATACGAGCCGTAGGTGCCGTGCGCCGCGTGGGTTTGCGAGGTGCTGGCGTGGTCTTCGGCGGGAGAATGGGGCTGGCTAGACATTCAGGATCACTCCGAGCAGGTAGACGATGCTGAACACGCAGATCCACACCACGTCGAGGAAGTGCCAGAACAGGCTCAAGCACATCATCCGGCGCATGATCGTCTCGCTGAAGCCGTGCGCGGTCACCTGCACCGCCATCACCACGATCCACACCAACCCCGAGGCGACGTGCAGGCCGTGGGTGCCGACGAGGGTGAAGAAGCCGGAGAGGAAGGCGCTGCGATCCGGGCCGTGGCCCTCGGCGATCATCCCGCCGAACTCGTGCAGCTCCATCGCGAGGAAGCCCGCGCCGAGGGCGAAGGTGATCCCGAGCCAGGCGAGTGTCGCGGCCTTGTTCTCGGCGCGCGCGGTGATCATCGAAAAGCCGAAGGTGGTGCTGCTCACCAGCAGGAGCGCGGTTTCCACCGAGACGAACGGCAGTTCGAACAGCTCGCCCGGGCCCGCGCCGCCCGCGGTGTTGGTGAACACCACCGCGTAGGTGACGAAGATCGTCGCGAACAGCATCGCGTCGGTCATCAGGTAGATCCAGAAGCCGAAGACGGTGGTGCTGGTGCTTTCGCGGTCGTCGTTGTGGGCGTGCGCGTTCTTGGCGCGCATCGAGTATTCGCCGGGGCGCTGGATTTCGAGTTGCATGGTCTATCCCCGCTCCGCCATCAGGTTTTGGTGCTTTGCGATCCGCGCGACGGTCTCCGCCGGGACGGTGTAGTGGGTGTCGTCGTCCATCGCGCGGACGATCAGCGCCGCCACCGCGCCGAGCAACCCGACGCCCGCCATCCACCAGATATGCCAGACCAGGGCGAAGCCGAGGACCAGGGTGAAGCCGCCCATCACCAGCCCGACGGCGGTGTTGCGCGGCATGTGGATGTCCTCGTAGTGATCCGGGACCCTGACGGTCTCCCCCGCCGCCTTCATCGACGCCCAGGTGTCGATGCCGTGGACGTGCGGCACTTGGGCGAAGTTGTAGAACGGCGGCGGCGAGGCCACCGACCATTCGAGGGTGCGGCCGTTCCACGGATCGCCGGTATAGTCGCGATTGAGGTCGCGGTCGCGGATGCTGACGAACAGCTGGAGAATCATCAGGCCGATGCCGACGGCGATGACCGCCGCGCCCGCCGCCGCGACGATCAGGTAGATCTGCCATTCGGGGTTGTCGTAGTGCTGCAACCGCCGCGTCATCCCCATGAAGCCGAGGATATAGAGCGGCATGAACGCGATGTAGAACCCCACCAGCCAGCACCAAAACGACCAGCGCCCGAGGCGTTCGTTGAGCTTGAAGCCGAACGCCTTGGGGAACCAGTAGTTGAGCCCGGCGAAGTAGCCGAACAGCGCGCCGCCGATCAGCACGTTGTGGAAGTGGGCGACGAGGAACAGGCTGTTGTGGAGGACGAAGTCGGCCCCCGGCATCGAAAGCAGCACGCCGGTCATGCCGCCGATCGAGAAGGTGATGATGAAGCCGATGGTCCAGAGCATCGGCGGGGTGAAGTGCACCCGGCCGCGATACATCGTGAACAGCCAGTTGAACACCTTCACCCCGGTCGGGATCGCGATCACCATCGTCGAAATCCCGAAGAAGGCGTTGACGTTCGCCCCCGAGCCCATGGTGAAGAAGTGGTGCAGCCAGACGATGAACGACAGCACGGTGATCGCGATCAGCGCCCAGACCATGTAGCGGTAGCCGAACAACCGCTTTTCCGAAAACGTCGCGGTGACTTCGGAAAACACCCCGAACGCCGGCAGCACGAGGATGTAGACCTCGGGATGCCCCCACGCCCAGAACAGGTTGACGTACATCATCGCGTTGCCGCCGAGGTCGTTGGTGAAGAAGTGCATGCCGAGGTAGCGGTCGAGCCCGAGCAGCGCGAGGGTGACGGTGAGGATCGGGAAGGCGACGATGATCAGCGTGTTGGTGCAGAGCGCGGTCCAGGTGAAGATCGGCAGGTTCATGTAACCCATGCCGGGGGCGCGCATCCTGAGGATGGTGACGAAGAAGTTCACCCCGGTGAGCAGGGTGCCGAGGCCGGAGATCTGCAACGCCCAGATGTAGTAGTCGACGCCGACGTCGGGGCTGAACTGGAGCTCGGACAGCGGCGGATACGCGACCCAGCCGGTCTTGGCGAACTCGCCGATCACCAGCGACATGTTGGTCAGCAGCATCCCCGCCGCGGTGAGCCAGAAGCTCAAGGAATTGAGGAAAGGGAGGGCGACGTCGCGCGCGCCGATCTGCAACGGCACGACGATGTTCATCAGGCCGACGAGGAACGGCATCGCGACGAACAGGATCATGATCACGCCGTGCGCGGTGAACACCTGGTCGTAATGGTGCGGCGGAAAGAACCCCTGCTCCGGCCCTACCGCCACCGCCTGCTGGGTGCGCATCATCGCCGCGTCGGCGAAGCCGCGCAGCAGCATCACCAGCGCCAGCACGATGTACATGATGCCGATCTTCTTGTGATCGACCGAGGTGAGGTACTCGGTCCACAGCCATTTCCAGCGGTGGGTGACGGTGAGCAGCGCCGCCACCGCCAATCCGCCGAGCACGATCATCGCCCCGGCCGCCATGATGATCGGCTCGTGGAAGGGAATCGCATCGAGGGTGAGCTTGCCAAACATCGGAACCGTCACTCCTGGCCGTGGGATTTGGGGCCGCCGCGATACTTGTGGATCAGATCGCCGAACAATCCCGGCGTCACGCCGCCGTAATAGGCGACCGGATTGTATTCGCTCGGCGCGGCGAGCGCGGGGTAGCTCGCCGCGTCGAGGCGCTGCGGCGCGGCCTTCACCTTGGCCACCCAGGCGTCGAACGCCTCCTGCGACATCGCGCGCGCGGTGAAGCGCATTCCGGGGAAGCCGCGGCCGCTGTAGTTCGCCGACATGCCGTCGTAGTCGCCGACTTCGTTGGCGATCAGGTGGAGCTCGGTCTTCATCCCCGCCATCGCGTAGATCTGGCTACCGAGGCGGGGGATGAAGAACGAGTTCATCACCGAGTCCGAAGTGACATCGAAGGCCACCGGCACATCGACCGGGAAGGCGATCTCGTTGACCGTGGCGATGCCCTGCTCGGGATAGATGAACAGCCACTTCCAGTCGAGGGCGACGACCTCGACCTCGATCGGCTTGGCTTCGTGTTTCAGGGGCTTGTAGGGGTCGAGGGCGTGGGTCGACTGCCACGCGGTGATCGCCATGACCACCACGATCACCGTCGGGATGCCCCAGAGCACGGCTTCGAGCCGCTTCGAATGCGCCCACTCCGGGGTGTAGCGCGAGCGTGCGTTGGAGGCGCGGAACCACCAGGCGAAGGCGATGGTCATCACGATCACCGGAATCACCACCAGCAGCATCCAGCCGGTGGTGCCGAGGATCAGGGCCCGCTCGTTCATCCCGACCTCGCCCTTGGGGTCGAGCACCGCCATTTCACAACCGCTCAATGCAAGCGCCGCAAGCGGCGGCAGCCAGCCACGCGCATTCCCAAACATCCGGCCTCTCTTCAGTCTCGCGATTTTCCGGCGCCATGCGCTTGAGCGCGTTCGGCAAACGTCCCGCGGCGGCCTTGCGTTCCGAAGGCCGCCCCCTCGGCGATGGAGGGAGGGGTTGTCGAGGATGCGTCGCGGGTTCCGATCGAACCCGAAGCTCGCCCCCAACACATAGGAACGCCGATCCGCAGTGAAACCGGCGCATCGAAATTTTCGGAACAAAAGCATCCGGCCGCGATTGGAACTTCACCAGTTCCAGGGAGATTTCGCCGCGATGAAACTCGCGTTCTACGGCTCCAGCCTGCTCTCGTCCTACCAAAACGGCGCCGCCAGCTATTACCGCGGCATCCTCGGCGCGCTCAGCCGCAAGGGCTTCGCCGTCACCTTCCACGAGCCCGACATCGC
>LUYR01000411.1 GCA_001603335.1 Rhodospirillales bacterium Alpha_05
GCCGCTCTGGCCGCAGCCCCTCGCGGTCGCCGCCCAGCCCTACGGATACGTCGCGCCGCCCGAGCCTGGGGAGGTCTATCGCATCGGCGATCAGGCGGCGGTGGTTCCGTCGTTTTCCGGCGAAGGCATCGGCATCGCCTTCGCCACCGCAGAGCTCGCGGTGGCCGCATTCCTGAAAGGCGAGGGGGCGGGGGTTTACGCGCGGCGTGTCGGCGCACACTTTGCAAGGGTTGCAACGCTCGGCAGGGTTTCGCGGATCGGCGAAACCGGCGGGGCGCAGGCGCTGGCGATACGGGTGGCGGGGTTCGCCCCCGGCCTGCTCACCGCCGCCGCCCGCGCGACGCGGCTTGTTAGGCAGGAGGGGTGATCCAGGTGTCGGTCTATCAGATGTTCAAGTACGTGGTGGTCTGGCTGACCGGCCTCGCCATGGATGCTCTCCACATTTACGTCGGCCTGATCGTCTGGCTCGTCACTGCAGCGGTGTTCAAGCGTCGCCTCGGCTCGTGGCTGCCGTGGGCGGCGGTGCTGGCGGCGGCTTGCGCGGGGGAATTCCTCGACTTCTTCGACGACATGCGCACCCTCGGCTATTGGGATTGGCGCGCCAGCGTCCACGACATCTGGAACACCCTGTTCTGGCCGACGGTGTTCACCGTCCTCGCCCGCAGCGGCATCCTCTCGCGGCTGATCGACGGGCCTCGGACCGAAGCGCGCGAGCTTACCCCAGAGCCGCGCGAAACCCGCGAGGGGTAAGTCCCAACCGTTGCCGGAACGCTGCCGTCATGTGGGCGTGGGAGGAAAACCCGGACGCATAGGCGATCGCGCTCAAATCGCGCTCCCCCGCGCGGATCAGGGCGCGCACCCGCGCGAGGCGCTGCTCGGCGATGTAGGCGTGGGGCGTCAGCCCGACCGCGGCCTTGAACGCGCGGCAGAGGAAATCCGGCGAAAGGTCGAGGGCGTCGGCAAGCTCGGCCACGGTCAGGCCGGTTTCCAGCCGTGCATCGACGAACTCGGCGATCCGGTCCAGGCGGCGGGGCGTCATCCACCGTGCCATCGCGGCGGGCGGGTCGGGTTCCGGCGCATCGCCGCACGCGCCCAGGAGCGTCGCATGGTGCTCGAACGCCGACGGGTCGATGGGGTCTCCGCCGAGGAGCAACGCCCGCAGCGCATGCGCCGCGCGGCTTGCGACCGGGTTCGGCGCGTCGGTGATCTGGCGAGCGCCGGGGAGGTCCCCGGTCATCGGCGCGAGGGTGAGGTATTCGCCGCCCTGGCTCGAGCGGGAATAGACGTCGCATCCTTCTGGCACCACCGCCAGGGTGTGGGCGCGGACGCGGAACGGGCGGATGCGGTCGGTGGCGAAGGCGTGGGCACCGAATTGGCTGTCGAAGGCGTAGCCGATCGCGGTTTTGCGCGCGGTGTAGCGGATTTCGTAGGGCTGGCGCGGCAACAGCTCGGCGCGCCACGACGCGGTGGCGAACGATCGGATCGGTTCGTGCGGGACGGTGGCCATGGGGTCCATCCGGGTTGCGTCGGAAATCTGAAAGCGCCGCGTGCTCCAATCTGGAATGCTTCCCGGGTTAGTGCAATCGGAGAACGCCCATGCCCGGATCGACGACGTTGGAGCAACTGGCGGATGCGGCCCGCCTCGTCCACAGCGTGATGCCGCCGACGCCCCAGTACGTCTGGCCCGGAGTTTCCGTCCGGGCGGGGGCGGAAGTCTGGATCAAGCACGAGAACCACACCCCCGCCGGAGCCTTCAAGGTGCGCGGCGGGATCACCTTCATCGACTGGTTGCGGCGCACCCAGCCCGAGGTGCGCGGCATCGTCACCGCGACGCGCGGCAATCATGGCCAGAGCCAGGCGCGCGCCGCCCGGGCCGCCGGACTGACGGCGAAGATCGTCGTGCCCGAGGGAAATTCGCCGGAGAAGAACGCGGCGATGCAAGGCTTCGGCGGAGAGGTGGTGGTGTGCGGCCGGGATTTCGACGCAGCGCGAACCGAGGCGATGCGTCTTGCCGAGGTCGAGGGGCTGTTTCCGGTGCCGCCGTTCCACCCCGAACTGGTGCGTGGCGTGGCGAGCTATGCGCTGGAGTTGTTCACCGCCGCGCCGAGCCTCGACACCGTCTACGTGCCGATCGGCTGCGGATCGGGGATCTGCGGCGTGATCGCGGCGCGCGACGCGCTGGGGCTGAAGACCGAGGTGGTTGGCGTGGTTTCCACCGAAGCGATGGCGGCGAAGCTGTCGTTCGAGGCAGGGCGCTTGATCGAGACCGAAACCGCGCGGACCTTCGCCGACGGGCTTGCGGTGCGGGTGCCGGTCGCCGAGGCCTTCGCTATCTATTCCCGTGGCGCGAGCCGGATTCTCGCGGTCGACGACGATGCGGTGGCCGAGGCGATGCGGATCCTCTACCGCGACACCCACAATCTCGCCGAAGGCGCGGGCGCGGCGGCGCTCGCCGCGATCTTCCAGGATCGGGAGGCGGTGCGGGCCAAGTCGGTGGCGGCGATCCTCACCGGCGGCAACGTCGACGCTTCGGCGATGGTGCGGGTGCTGAGCGGCGAGACGCCCGAAGCCTAGTATCCGGCGAAGTGCAGCACCACCGAGCGGTGGTGGGGGGCGCGGCGGTGTTCGAAGAGGTAGAGTTCCTGCCAGGTGCCGAGGGTGAGTGCGCCTTCCGCGACCGGGATGCTCAAGGAGGCGTCGGTGAGGGCGGTGCGGATGTGGGCGGGCATGTCGTCCGGCCCTTCCTCCTGGTGGCGGAACCAGGGGGCGTTCTCCGGCACCAGGCGGGCGAAGAACTCTGCGAGGTCGCGCAGCACGTCGGGGTCGGCGTTTTCCTGGATCGTCAGCGAGGCCGAGGTGTGGCGGCAGAACACCGTGACCACGCCGCACTCCGCGCCGATTTCGCTGAGCCAGCGGTCGACGCTGCCGGAAAAGCCGTAGAGCCCGATGCCCCGGGTCTCGACGGTGTGGACGGTCTGGGCGTGGCGCGGAATCTCGGACATCGGGTGCCTCCGAAGGAGGGCGTCCCCCGCCGACCGGGGGACGCGTCTGACCCGATGATTATAGATACGGGATCATGCTCGCGACCAGGGGGTGACGCACCACGTCGGCCTCGGTCATCGTCACCTGGGCGATGCCGTCGACCGCTTCGAGGCGGTGGGCGATTTCGGTCAGGCCCGAGATGCCGGGAAGCAGGTCGGACTGGTCGGGGTCGCCGGTGATCACCATCGTTGAGTGCCAGCCGAGGCGGGTGAGCAGCATCTTGATCTGGCCGTAGGTGCAGTTCTGCGCCTCGTCGATGACGATGAAGGCGTTGTTCAGCGTGCGGCCGCGCATGAATGCCACCGGCGCGATCTCGATCGAGCCGTCGGCGAGCAGCGCCTTCAGCTTGCGCGCGCCGAGGCGGTCGTTGAGCGCGTCGTAGAGCGGCCGGAGGTAAGGCATCAGCTTGTCCTCGAGACCGCCGGGGAGGAAGCCCAGGTTTTCGCCCGCCTCGA
>LUYR01000412.1 GCA_001603335.1 Rhodospirillales bacterium Alpha_05
CGGCCGGCGCGCAGCAGGCGGCGGACGAGATCGAGGACGTCGGCGGGGCGGTGGTTTCCGCCGCCGAGCGCAGCGCCGGGGTGCAGGGTGCGGCGGAAAAGCTGGTGGACGAGTTCGCCAGGCTCGACCGTCAGGTGGCGAAGTTCCTCGAAAGCGTGCGCGCCGCCTGAGGCCAAAAAGCAGCGCGCCGGAGTCCGAAGGGGGCCCGGACTCCGGCGCGCGCAGACCGCGGGTGACCCCGCGATCCTGGGCTTCTTATGCGCGGCGCACCCCCACGATGTCGCTGCGCAGGCCCATTTTCTCGTCGGTGAAGATCCGCGCGTCCATCAGCTTCGGCGGCTGCGGCATCAGCGGGCGGAAGTCCATCTTCGCCAGCACGTCGCGCTCGAGATCGAGCCCCGGCGCGATCTCGGTGAGCACCAGCCCTTCCGCCGTGAGTTCGAAGACGCAACGCTCGGTGATGTAGAGCACGGTGCGCCCCTGGCTCGCCGCGTGCGGGCCGGAGAAGGTGACCTGCTCCACCGCTTCGAGGAACTTCGCCGGGCCGGTGTCGTCGGAGACGGCGATGGAACCGCCGCCGATCGCGAACAGCGGCTTGCCCGCCGCGAGCGTGCCGAGGAAGACCACCTTCTTGGCGTTCTGCGAGATGTTGATGAACCCGCCCGCGCCCGCGAGGCGCGGCCCGAAGCGGCTGACGTTGACGTTGCCCTGGCCGTCGGCCTGCGCGAGGCCGAGGAAGGCGATGTCGAGCCCGCCGCCGTCGTAGAAGTCGAACTGGCTCGGTTGGTCGATGATCGCGTGCGGGTTGGTCGCCGCGCCGAAGTTGAGGCCGCCCGCCGGGATGCCGCCGATCACGCCGGGTTCGGCGGTCAGCGTCATCAGGTCGCCGCAGCCTTCCTCCGCCGCCACCGCCGCGACGCCCTCGGGCATGCCGATGCCGAGGTTGACTACCGCGCCGGGGGCGAGCTCCATCGCCGCGCGCCGCGCGATCACCTTGCGCTCGGACAGGCTCATCGCCTTGATCCCGGTCATCGGCATGCGGATTTCGCCGGTGAAGGCCGGGTTGTAGGGCTCGATGAAGCTCTGCTGGTGGTACTCGGGCTTCTCCGCCACCACGACGTGGTCGACGACGATCGAGGGCAGCTTGACCAGCTTGGGGTCGAGGGAGCCGCGCTCGGCGAGGCGTTCGACCTGGACGATGACGATGCCGCCCGAGTTGTGGGTCGCCATCGCGATCGCCTGCGCCTCGGTGGTCAGCGCCTCCTTCTCGAAGCTGACGTTGCCGTCCGGGTCGGCGGTGGTGCCGCGCAACAGCGCGACGTTGATCTGGAAGCCCTTGTAGAACAGGTATTCCTTGCCGTCGATTTCCATCAGCCGAACGATGTCCTCGGTGGTCATCGCGTTGATCTTGCCGCCGCCGTTGCGCGGGTCGACGAAGGTTTTCAGGCCGACGTGGGTGAGGGTGCCGGGCTTTTTCGCCGCGATGTCGCGGAACATGTGGGTGATGCAGCCCTGCGGCAGGTTGTAGGCCTCGATCTTGTTTTCGATCGCGAGGCATTGCAGCTTCGGCTCCAGGCCCCAGTGGCCGCCGACGACGCGCTTCAGCATCCCGGCATGGGCGAGGTGGTTGAGGCCGCGATCCTTGCCGTCGCCTTGTCCGGCGGCGAAGAACAGGGTGAGGTCGCGCGGCGCGCCCTCGGCGAGGAACCGCGCTTCGAGCGCGATGGAGAGATTTTCGGCGAAGCCGATGCCGACGAAGCCGCCGGTGGCGACGGTGTCGCCGTCCTTGATCAGGGCGGCGGCCTGGGCCGCGGTGATCACTTTCATGCGTATCCCCTCTGGTCTTGAATCCCCACAATATCCGGATGGATATCGAACGAGCGCAGGGTTGCAGATCAAAAGGAATATGAAAAGCTCAAAGTCTTGACGTTTTGTTTCGCTTTGTTTCAATAACGAATTGTTTCAATTGCTGCAAAATGGTCAGCAATGCTTACTATTATGAAATGGAGCGAAAACGAAAACGCCGCGAGGATTGCTCTCTCGCGGCGTTTGTCTGGCAAGCCATGCGGTTTTATTCGTAGGTGAGGAAATCCGCTTCGGTAATCGTGGTGACGCCGAGTTCGGCGGCCTTTTTCGCCTTCGATCCCGCGTCCGCGCCGACGATGAGGAAGTCGGTCTTGGCCGACACCGAGGAGGCGACCTTGGCTCCCATCGCCTCGGCGCGCGCCTTCGCTTCGTTGCGCGAGAGGTGTTCCAGCGTGCCGGTGAACACCACGGTCTTGCCCGAGAGGGCGGTGGTGCGGCGCGGCGCCTCGACGTGCGGCTCCACCGTCATCAGGGCGGCGAGGCGCGCGAGTTCGGCGGTGTTGTGGTCCTCGCCGAAGAACTCGCACAAGGCTTCCGCCACCGCGTCGCCCAAGCCGTCGCGGTTGACCAGCTCGCCGCGCGCGAACGGCTCGCCGAT
>LUYR01000413.1 GCA_001603335.1 Rhodospirillales bacterium Alpha_05
CCTACCTGTTGCTGAGCGTCGCCTTGCCCGCCAGCGTCCTCGCCGCCGCGCCGAACACCGCGGCGCCGGTCGCGCTCGCCGCCGAGGAGGTCACCCACGACCGCTCGCTCGACATCGTCACCGCGCGCGGCGACGTCGAAATCAACCAGGCGGGCTACACCCTCTACGCCGACACGGTGAGCTACAACATCAACCAGGACATGGTCAGCGCGACGGGCAACGTCTCGCTGATCGCGCCCGACGGTAACGTGGTGTTCGCCGACTACATGCAGCTCACCGGCCAGATGAAGTCGGGCGCGATCCAGAACCTGCTGATGGTCTCGAACGACCTCTCGCGCACCGCCGCCCACGCGGGCACGCGGCGCATCGGCGAAGACGGCCAGCAGATCAACGAGCTCGACCACGTCGTCTATTCCCCCTGCGACACCTGCGCCGGGTCCGCCAATCCGCTCTGGCAGATCAAGGCGAAGCGGGTGATCCACGACGAGCAGAGCCACGACGTCGAATATCGCGACGCGACGGTGGAGATGTGGGGCGTTCCGGTGGCCTACACCCCCTACTTCTCCCACCCCGACCCGACGGTGAAGCGGCGCTCCGGCCTGCTGTTCCCGACCATGGGCTCGGCCTCGAACGTCGGCACCTACTACACCCAGCCCTACTACTGGGTGACCTCGCCGAATTCGGACGTCACCCTGGCACCGATGATCACCACCGACGACCCGTCGATCCTCATCGGCCAGTACCGCCAGAACCTGCCGGACGCGAGCTTCGTCATCGACGCGAGCGGTCGCACCGGTGGACACGTCAAAGACAGCACCACCACGGATTCGTTCGGCAACTCCTACCTCGTCGAAGGCGGCGCGACCAACCGCGGCAGCCTCAAGATCGTCGGCGAGTGGGACGTCAACGACATCTGGCGCGGCACCACCGAACTCAACGCGGTGTCCTCCGACACCTACCTGAGGCGCTACCGCCTGCCCCACACCGACGACTACCAGACCAACCGCGTCGCCCTCGAAGGCTTCGACGGCGACGACTACACGGTGTTCGAGGCGGTGAGCTTCCGCGAACTGCGCAACCTCGACAATCCGGCGAAGAACCCCTACGCCGTGCCGATCGCGAGCTGGGTCCACAACAGCGACCCCGGCACCAAGGGCGGCTACTGGACCACCCAGCTTTCCACCGCGTCGCTCACTCGCACCAGCGGCAACGACACCTATCGCGTGTCCGGCGAAACCGCCTGGACCCTCCCCTACATCGCCCCCTCGGGCGAGCACTACACCCTGACCGCGTCGCTGCGCAGCGACGTCTATCAGGTCCAGGACTACGTCAAGCTCGACGGCGACACCTTCAGCGGCGCCACCGGCCGGATCGTTCCCGAGGTCTCGATGCGCTGGAGCTGGCCGTTCGCGAGCTCCGGCGACTACACCACCCAGGTGATCGAGCCGGTGCTGGTCGGCGCGCTCTCGCCGAACGGCGGCAACCCGTCCAACATCCCGAACGAAGACAGCCGCGACCTCGACTTCGACGACACCCAGCTTCTCGACACCAACCACTTCGTCGGCCACGACCGTGTCGAGACCGGGCCGCGCGCGACCTACGGCCTCAACTGGAACGCCTACCTCCACGACAGCCCGTCGGTGTTCTCCGCGTTCGCCGGGCAAAGCTATCGCGTCCACGGAGATTCCGCCTTCCCCAGCGGCTCGGGCCTGCGCGAGGGCCCGTCGGACTACGTCGGCCGGGTGCGCTATCGCTACGGCACCTATTTCGACGCGTTCTATCGCTTCCGCCTCGACCAGAAGGACCTGAGCGTGGTGAGCAACGACGTCACCGCAACCTTCGGCGTCGACCCGGCGCGGATCTCGGTGGGGTATCTGAAACAGGACTATCCGACCCGCGCCGACTTCGACACCAACTCCGACGCCGAGGTCGAACAGATCACCCTCGGACTGACCTCGCGCGTGTCGCGCGACTGGAGCTTCAGCGTCGCCACCAACCACAGCCTCGCGTCGGGCTCGGGCGGGCCGCTGTCGCTGAGCTCGCGCCTGACCTACGAGGACGAGTGCTTCCTGTTCCGGATCGTCGGCGTCAAGGATTATACTACCGATCGCGATGCCGAAGCGGGCTGGGGCGTGATGATGCAACTGGTCTTCAAGACCATCGGCGACACCGGATTTAGCCTTTGAGAGTGGAACGGATGAAACGACTTGCGAGTGTCACCCGCGCAGCGGCGCTGGTCTGTTGCACCCTGGCGGCGCTTGCCGCACCGGCCACGTCCGCGCGCGCGCAGGATGCGCTGCGCATCGCCGCCGTGGTCAACGACGAGATCGTCTCGGTCTTCGACCTCACGACGCGGCTGCGCATCGCGCTGTTCTCGTCCCGTCTCGAAGACACGCCGGAAAACCGCCGCCGCCTCGCGCCGCCGGTGCTGCGTGCCCTGATCGACGAGCGCCTGGAGTTCCAGGAGGCGAAGCGCCTCAACATCTCCGCGTCCGACGAAGAGATGAACCAGACCGTGGCACGGGTCGAGCAGGGCAACCGCATGCCGCCCGGCGGCCTCAAGCAGCTCGCCGCGGGGCTGAACGTCCCCTACGACACGATGCTCGACCAGATCCGCGCCCAGTTGCTCTGGATCAAGGTGGTCAACCGCCTGTACGGCGCCCGCGCCACTCCCTCGCCGGAAGACATCCAGGACCGCCTGGCGCAACTCCGCGCCAATCTCGGTCGCCCCGAGTACGACATCTCGGAAATCTTCCTGCCCTTCGACGGCAGCCAGTCCGACGCCGAGGTCAAGGCGCTCGCCGACAATCTCTCCGCGCAGTTGCGCTCCGGCGCACCCTTCGAGCAGGCGGCGCGGCAGTTCTCGCGTAGCCCGACGGCGGGCCGCGGCGGCGACCTCGGCTGGGTGCCGCAGGGCGAACTCGAGCCCGAGCTCGACGCGGTGCTGCCCAATCTCGGCACCAACGAAATCTCCGCGCCGATCCGCACCGAGAGCGGCTACACCATCCTCAAGGTCGGCGGCCGTCGCGTCCAGCAGGGTGCCAACCCCGCCGAGACCCGCCTCCGCCTGTCGCAGATCAAGCTTCCCGAAACCGGACCGAAGGCGATCTCCGCCGCCGACCGTGCTAAGGTGCTGAGCTACATCCAGGCTTCGGTGCGCGGCTGCGAAGCCTTCGACGCCTACGGCAAGAGCCTCGCCACCCCGGGCACCGGGCCGCTCGGCAGCCTCAAGCAGGGCGAGCTTCCGTCGGCGATCGCGGGCGTGGTGACGCCGCTCGCCGTCGGTGCGCCGAGCGCCGCGATCGACCTCGGCGGCGTGCCGACGGTGCTGATGGTGTGCGGCCGCGACGTGCCGAGCACCCTCCCTTCGGAAGAGCAAATCTCGACGCAGTTGCGCAGCCAGCGCCTCGAACGCGCCGCCGAACGCCACCTCCGCGACCTCCGCCGCCTCGCGATCATCGATATCCGGATATGATCGCGCCCCTCGCGCTCTCGATGGGGGAACCGGCGGGCATCGGGCCCGACCTGATCCTCGCCGCGTGGAGCCTGAAGGATGCGGTGGCGGTGCCGCGCTTCGTCGCGATCGCCGACCCCGAGGTGCTGACTCTCCGCGCCCGCAAGCTCGGCATTTCGGTGCCGCTCGCGGTGGTCGACCGCGCGGCGTTCGCCGACGCCGACTTCGGCCACGCGCTGCCGGTGCTGCCGGTCAAGGCC
>LUYR01000414.1 GCA_001603335.1 Rhodospirillales bacterium Alpha_05
CGCGGCCTCGACCGCGGCCCGCAGGCCATGCTCCTGCGCGGGGAGAATCAGCGGCTGCGCGAGGGCCTCGGCGAGGGTGACCGCGCTTCGGCCGGCCCAAGGCGGGCGATTGGGCGCGACGAAGCACAGCGACTCGGACCAGAGCGGCTCGACGCGCAGGCTCGGCCCGGGCACGTCGGGAAAGATCACGCCGAGGTCGAGGCGGCCGCGCAGCAGAGCGTCGCGCGCGGATGCGGAAAGCACGGTGACCGCCTCCACCTTGACCGAGGGATGAAGCCCGAGGAACCGCTCCAGCACCGCGCCGCCGAACGCCGCGCCGATGCTGGGGGCGAAGGCGACGCGCACGGTGCCGGAGATATCGGCGGCACGGGCGCGGAGGTCGGTTTGCAGGGTCTCGAACTCGCTCAGGACCCGCCGCGCGCGGGCCTCGAGATCGAGCCCCGCCTGGGTCGGGCGGACGCCGCGCCCGGTGCGGACCAGGAGCGGCGTGCCGATCTCGTCCTCGAGCAGGCGGATCTGCCGGGTGAGCGCGGGCTGGCTGAGGCGCACGCGCTGCGCCGCCGCGCTCAAGGAACCGGTCTCGACGACGTGCACGAAACTGCGAAGTTGGCGAAGGTCCATGCCTGCATGATATCAGCTTCCCTGATAGCTGATAGAACCAATTCGCACTCGCGGCATAGCTCGGAACGCGTTACATCGAAATCAGTTGGTCCGGTTTTCTGGAGTGTTTCCATGGCTGCCCCCGCCGCCCCCGACGCCATCGACACCCAAGGCGCGACCGCCGCCGTGCTCGCCGCGACCGTCGCCTTCGCGTTCAAGGGCGTGGTCGCTAAGCTCGCCTACGCCACCGGCATGGGAGTCCCGGCGTTTCTGGTGCTGCGCTTCGCCGTCGCGGTGCCGCTGTTCTGGATCGGTGCGCGGATGCTGGTGAAGGGCTCGCTCGGGCTGACGCGGCGACAGTGGGTGATGAGCAGCATGGCGGGCTTCACCTTCTTCCTCGCCGCCTACACCGACCTCACCGCGATCTCCCTGATCGACGCGGGCACCTCGCGGCTGGTGCTGTTCACCTTCCCGGTGATCGTGATCTTCCTCAACGCCGCGCTGGAGCGGCGCGCGCCGAAGCTGCGCGACCTCCTCACCTTCGCCGTCACCTACGTCGGCGTGGCGATGGCGGCGCTGCCGCACGGCCTCCAGGCGCTCACCCCGACCCAGATGCACGGCATGCTCTGGGCGATCGGCTCGGCGATCACCTACGCGATCTATCTCACCGCGAGCCAACGGATCATGAAGGACATCGGCTCGGCGCGCTTCACCGCCGCATCCAATTCGGTGACCTTGATCGCCATGCTCGGGCTGACCGCGATCACCCCCGGCTTCGACGCCCTCAGCTTCCCCACCGTCGGCATCGGCTGGGGCGTGGTCAACGCCATCGCCTGCACGGTGATTCCGTTCTTCCTGCTGTTCGAGGGAATTCGCCGCTGCGGCGCGGTGCGGGCTTCGCTGCTCACCCTGTGCGGCCCGGTGATCACCGCGGCGGGCGCGTGGCTGATCCTCGGCGAAACCCTGACGCCGTTCCAGATCGCCGGGTTCGCGATCACCATCGTCAGCGTCGCCTCGCTGTCGGTGCCGCGCGAGTTGCTGGTGCGGGCGGGCGTCGCGGTGCGCGCAAGGTGGCGTCGCGCGGCCTCCTGAGGCTCCCGCTTTTTTCTGGCGAATTCGCGAATTTCTCCCATATAAGGAAGGCCTTCGACGCTTCCGTCGCTTCGACACGCCCATTTCACATGCCGAAGGACCCCGCATGCCGCAAAACCGACAGCTTCCGTTCAATCCCGAAGCCGCGAGCGGCATGTTGCTGATGGCCGCCGCCCTGGTCGCCATCGTCTTCGTCAACTCGGGCCTTTCCGCCACCTACGACGCGATTCTCGACTGGCACCTCAAGGTCGGCTTCGGCGACCTTGCCCTCGACAAGCCGCTGCACCTCTGGATCAACGACGGCCTGATGGCGATCTTCTTCCTGCTCGTCGGCCTGGAGATCAAGCGCGAGGTCTTGTTCGGGCGGCTGTCCTCGGTGCAGCGCGCGGCGTTGCCGGTGGTCGGTGCGATCGGCGGCATGGCGATCCCGGCGCTGGTCTACGTCGCGATCAACGCGCACACCCCCGAGAACCTCGCCGGCTGGGCGATTCCGAGCGCCACCGACATCGCCTTCGCCCTCGGCGTGCTGGCGATGGTCGGCCCCCGCGTGCCGCGCGGGTTGAAGGTGTTTCTGATGGCGCTGGCGGTGATCGACGACCTCGGCGCGATCCTGATCATCGCCGCGTTCTACACCTCCGACCTCTCGCTCATGGCGCTCGGCGTCGCCGCGCTCGCCACCGCCGCGCTGGTGGCGATGAACCGCTTCGGCGTGCGGCGGATCACCCCCTACATGCTGATCGGCGCGGTGCTCTGGGTCGCGGTGCTGAAGTCGGGCGTGCACGCGACGATCGCGGGCGTGATCCTCGCCCTCACCATCCCCGGCGAATGCACCAAAGGCTCGGTGGTATCGCCGCTCAAGACCCTCGAACACGGGCTGCATGGCTGGGTCAACTTCCTGATCATGCCGGTGTTCGCGTTCACCAACGCGGGCATCGTGCTCTCCGACATGACCGGCGACGACATGATCGCGCCGCTGCCCCTCGGCATCGCGGCCGGACTGTTCTTCGGCAAGCAGCTGGGGGTGATGGGCACGGTGTTTCTCGCGGTGAAGAGCGGCTTCGCGAAAATGCCGCCCAACACCAGCTGGACCGACCTCTACGGCGTCGCGCTGCTCACCGGCATCGGCTTCACCATGAGCCTGTTTATCGGCGGCCTCGCCTTCGCCGACGCCGAGCACGCCAACGCGGTGCGCTTCGGCGTACTCTCCGGTAGCCTCGCCTCGGCGATCCTGGGCTTCGCCTGGCTGCGCCGCCTGCCGCTGCGCGACCACC
>LUYR01000415.1 GCA_001603335.1 Rhodospirillales bacterium Alpha_05
CCCGCCGCGAGATCGCCCAAGGCTGGCTCGCCGAACTCGCGCCGCGCGCCGCCGAACTCGGCCTCACCCCGGCGCTCGTCGCCTACCGCAACGCCCACACCAACAACGGCGACCTGCCGGAGCGCTGCTGGATCGTCACCGGCGAGCCGCTCCCGGCCACCGCCGAGGCCCTCGATCCGGCCAAGTCCGTGCCCTTCGCCGAGGTCTTCGCCAGCCATCCGATCCTGCTCGCGCCGACCCAGTTTTCCGCGACCGCGCCGCTCAAGATGATCGCGAAGTCGATCCCGATCCGCGCCGCGACCATGGGCGGCTTCAACCCCGGCATGATCCCCGCGCTGCGCATCGACTACACCGAGGTCAACCGCCGCGTCGCCTGGCTGAAGGACCGCCTCGACCGCGCCGTCGGCGCCGACTTCACCTTCGCCACGCCTTCCGGCACGGACACCCTGCACCTCGACCTGCGCTTCCGCTCCGGCCACGCCTCCGGCGGCCTGCTGCACCAAACCGGCGCGGGCAACCTCCCCTCCGGCGAGGCCTACATCGTGCCCTTCGAGGGCGAGACCGAGCCGAGCCGTAGCGCCGGGATCATGCCGGTGCAGTTCGGCGCCGAGGTGGTGCGCTACCGCATCGCCAACAACCGCGCCGTCGAAGTCCTGAGCGAAGGCCCGGCGTCGCGCGCCGAAGCCGAACACCTCGCCGCCGAGCCCGCCTACGGCAACATCGCCGAGCTGGGCTTGGGCGTCCTCGCCGCCTTCGGCATCAAGCCGATCGGCAAGGTGCTGCTCGACGAAAAGCTCGGCGCGCACATCGCCTTCGGCCGCAGCGAACACTTCGGCGGCCAGGTCGGCCCGCACGACTTCTCGAGCGCCGACGCCGTGATCCACATCGACCGGGTCTACGTGCCCGAAACCCAGCCCGACGTCAGCGTCGCGCGGCTGGACCTCACCATGGACGACGCCACCACCCTGCCGCTGATGCGCGACGGCAAATACGTGGTGGATTTCAACTAACGGGGACTCGCGCACATCCACCGACAACGAGCGCCGGAAAACCGGCGCCGCATCCTGTGGTCGCAATACATCTAGTTTGGGGGGACCGACATTTTGGGAATCGTTATTTCACTGCTCGTCACCTTCTGGGCGGGCTATTTGATCGTCAAGAAGTACAAGCCGCAGCCGGTGCTGATCATCGCCGGTCTGGTGCTGATGTTCGCCGCCGCCTACCTCGGCCTCGGCACCATCCTGCCGGAAAAGGACAGCACCGGGCTGGCGCTGTTCGACGCCTTCGAATTCATGAAAAAGACCCTGAGCTCGAACCTCGCCGGGCTCGGCCTCAACATCATGGCGGTCGGCGGCTTCGCCCGCTACATGGACCACATCGGCGCGAGCCGGGCGCTGGTGAAGCTCACCGTGCGGCCGCTGCTGGCGCTGCAAGCGCCCTATCTCGTGATGTCGGCCACCTGGGTGCTGGGGATGTTCCTCGGGCTCGCGATCAATAGCGCCTCGGGCCTCGCGATGCTGCTGATGGTGACGGTGTTCCCGATCCTGATCAGCCTCGGCGTCAGCCGCCTCTCGGCGGTCGCCGCGATCGCCACCACGCTTTGCCTCGACTGGAGCCCGAGCGACACCGGCACCCTGCTCGCCGCCACCACCGCCGGCATCGAGCCGGTGGTCTACTGGGTGAAATATCAGATCCCGATCGCCGCCGCGGTGATTCCGGTGGTCGCCATCCTCCACTACTTCACCCAGAAGATCATGGACAAGAAGGCTGGCCACGTCGTCGCGCCGGGCGAGATCGTCGCCTCGACCGACAAGGACCTGGTGCCCGAGAAGCCGGTGCCGATGTACTACGCGATCCTGCCGGTGCTGCCGCTCGGCCTGATCCTGGCGTTCAGCCACCTGTGGATCTCGTGGATCAAGATGGACATCATCAAGGCGATGTTCATCGGCCTCGCGATCGGCATGATCGTCGACTTCGTCCGCACCCGCGACGGCCGCAAGGTGCTCTCCGACATCCAGGTGTTCTTCGAAGGCCTCGGCATGCAGTTGGCCAACGTCGTCACCCTCATCGTCGCGGGCCAGACCTTCGCCAAGGGCCTGGTGGCGATCGGCACCATCGACACGATCATCAACTCGGCACAGACCTCGGGCTTCGGCGCGATCGGGATGATCCTGGTGATGATCGCGATCATCGCGGTGTCGTCGGTGCTGATGGGCTCGGGCAACGCACCGTTCTTCGCCTTCGCCGCGCTCACCCCGACGGTGGCGGCCAAGATGTCGGTCGCGCCGGTGGTGATGCTGCTGCCGATGCACTTCGCCGCGTCGGCGGCGCGCGCGATGTCGCCGATCACCGCGGTGATCGTCGTCGCATCGGGAATGGGCGGGGTCTCGCCGTTCGACGTGGTGAAGCGCACCGCGATACCGATGATCGGCGCGCTGATCACCCTGGTGGTGGCGAACTTCGTGCTGTTCTACTAAACGTCGATCGCGCGGGCCGAACCTCCGGCCCGCGCGTTTTTCTCGCGCGCTCAACGCCTTCGGTGTAGCTTCGCGGTGTCCCGGCGATCACCGAAAGGCACTTCGACCATGAGCCGCATCGCGGTCTGCGCGCCCCACTTCTCCCGCATTCCCCAACTCCGCGCCGAGCTCCTCGCGCGCCACCCCGACGCCGACTTCAACGACGCGATGGAGGACCTCCAGGGTGACGCGCTGATCGCGTTCTTGAAAGGCCACGAGCGCGCCGTCTCCGGCACCGAACGGATCGACGACGCGGTGCTGGCGGCGGTGCCCGAGCTCAAGCTGATCGCCAAGATCGGCGTCGGCCTCGACGCCATCGACCTCGACGCGATGGTGCGGCGCGGCGTGCTGCTCGGCTGGACGCCCGGCGTCAACAAGCGCTCGGTCGCCGAGCTCACCCTCTCCTACATCCTCACCGCGCTCCGCAAGGTCTCGACCGTCAACACCGAGATGCGCGCCGGGATCTGGCGGCGGCAGGTCGGCAACACCCTTTCGGGCAAGACCGTCGGCATCGTCGGCTGCGGCCACATCGGCAAGGAACTGGTGCCGTTCCTCAAGCCCTTCGGCTGCCGCCTGCTGGTCCACGACATCCGCAGCTATCCTGAGTTCTACGCCGAACACGGCATCGAGCCGGTCGACCTCGACACATTGCTGGGGCAAGCCGACGTCGTCACCCTCCACCTCCCCTTCACTCCCGCCTCGAAGCACCTGATCGGCGCACGCGAATTCGCCCTGATGAAGCGGAGCGCGGTACTGGTCAACCTCGCCCGCGGCGGCATCGTCGATGAAGCCGCACTCAAAACCGCGCTCCAGGACGGCACCATCGCCGCCGCCGCCTTCGACGTCTTCGCCCACGAACCCTGGCCCGACCGCGACCTCATCGCCCTGCCCAACTTCTGGTCCAGCACCCACATCGGCGCCTCGACCCACGAAGCCATCACCGACATGGCCCGCGCCGTGATCGACAACCTGGATTTTTCCAAGGGCCGAATCCCCCACCCCTCCTGGATCCCCGACTGGGAACCGAAGACGGCGAAGGTCATATAAAAACGGGAAAACTTGGAGCGGGTGAGGGGAATCGAACCCCCGTCGTAAGCTTGGGAAAGGGCGACATGGCACTTTTCGAACAATCGCGAACAGCAGTGAACGATTGTTTTTCAATGACTTAGTGCGACAGCATGTGTTATCGTTCTCCCTCGTTCAGCAGCAGTTTTTCCGTAAAATTTCCGCAGAGATCAGGCTCACAAACACCATGGCCCGCACGCTTCGCAACCCCAAAATCGACAGCCGTAGCGCAAGACTGAAGCTTCCGGTGCAAGCCGAACCGCATTGGATGAAGATCACCAAGGGGTGCTATCTGGGATACCGCCGCAATCAGGAAGGCGGGAGTTGGGTCGCCCGCTTCCGCAGCGACACTGGACAGCAAAAGCAAACCAGATTAGGCCCCTCCGACGACGCCATGGATGCCGACGGCATCACCGCCCTGACTTTCGAGCAGGCTCAAGCCAAGGCAAGAGACTGGTTCCAGGTCATCGCCAACGGTGGCATTCGTACCGCCCGTGGCGCATACACCGTCGCCGATTGCATGGAAGACTACCTGACCTGGGTGCAGTCCCATCGGAAATCCTTTAAGCATCTCCGCACCTACGCAGATGCCTATATCATCTCTAGACTGGGAAAAATCGACTGCGAAAAACTAACGCCCCAGAGGCTCCAGGCTTGGCACCAAGCGATCGCCGACGAGCCCCCTCGTCTCCGTCGGAGCAAGAAGGATACGGAAATCAAATACCGAGAAGAGGACCCGAACCCTCTGGAGGCACAACGCAAGCGCCAACTGCGCGCCAACCGCCACCTCGTGACCTTGCGGGCTGCGCTCAATCGGGCATGGCGCGATGGGAAGATCTCCGGCAACAACGCATGGGCACGCCTTCAGCTCTTCTCTGGCACCGAAAAACCACGGTCCCGCTTTCTCAACCGCGACGAGGCGAAGCGCCTGATCAACACGTGCCAGCCCGACCTAAGAAAATTGGTCCAACTTGCCCTACTGACCGGCGCCCGCTATGGCGAACTCTGTGCCTTCGAGGTACGCGACTTCAATCTCGATTCAGGCTCATTACACGTAGTCCGCAGCAAGAGCGGCAAACCCCGACACATCTTCCTGACGGACGAAGGCATTGCCTTCTGCAAGACGCTGACGTTCGGCCAGCGCCCTGAAGCCCCCCTCCTCCGCCGTTCGGATGGCTCCCGTTGGGCTCGCGACCTTCATTTCCGTGGCTTCAAGGACGCCGTAAAACGGGCAGGCTTGGACAACGACTTCACCTTCCACGAACTGCGCCATACCTGGGCCAGCCTGACCATCATGGCTGGTGCCCCCTTGATGGCCGTTGCGGAAAACCTCGGGCACCGCGACACCCGAATGGTAGAGCGCCACTACGGACACCTAGCGGAAAGCTACGTCGCCGACGTCATCCGCAAATCCGCCCCCACATTCGATATCACCGACACCGGCAATGTGGTCGCAGCGTCTGCCCCCGCATAATTCGAGGATGCCCACTTACGGTCAACGGCGGGGCGTGTTTCAGAGATACACGCGCGACGTCGTCCAAAAGCCGGTCTTCGCAACGGACACCGCGCAACCTTCGCGATCGGCCACCGCGCCCGGTCGGCTTTAGTTCCAATTTTTATGAAACATTATATCATTTCATTGTGATTCACCCCGTATTGGGGTATGCGGAACGGGCCTGAACGCCCGATTATGCTGCTTCTTCCTTCCTGAAGGAGCGCCCCGATAAGGAATTCGGGCCGGAATAAGGATACATTATAACATACTTCATCCATGCCGGGGGAATATGGGCCGGGTGAAGGCACAGGGGACCATTATGACTGCCAAACCCAACACCCGCGCCATGCTCCGGCGTGCGGCGAGCCTCTCCGTCGCGCTCGTCGCGCTGCCGGTGGCGATCGTCCACGCGGAAGACGTCAAGCTCGACCCGATCGTCGTCACCGCGACCAAAACCGCCACCAAGCTCAGCGAGGTGCCCGCCTCCGTCACGGTGATCACCGCCGAGGAGATCGAGGCTCAGGGCTCGGCCAACCTCGGCCAGATCCTCGCGCGCACGCCGGGCATCACCCTGGTCTCTTCCGGTGGCATCGGCGCCTACAGCAACGTGCGCATGCGCGGCATGCCCGCCGCCCACTCCCTGGTAATGATCGACGGCGTGCGGATGAACGATCCGGCGGATTCGATGAACCGGGGCTTCATCTTCGACAGCGTCATCCCCCACAACATCGAGCGCATCGAGATCGTGCGCGGCCCGCTGGCGTCGCTTTACGGTTCGGCGGCCTCCGGCGGCGTCATCAACATCATCACCAAGAAGGGCGCGAGCGACGGCTTTCACGGCGGCATCAAGGGCGAATACGGCTCCTACGCCACCCGGCGACTGGACGGCAACCTCAGCTACGGCGGCAAGCTCGACAACGACATGCCGTTCACCCTCTCCTACGCCCACAGCGAATACATCGCCAACGGCCCCAATATCTCCGACGAGGATCGCGCTTTCCACCCCGCGGCGAAGCGCCCGAACGAGGACGATCGCCGCTCGATCTACAACCACAGCCTGGATTTCCGCCTCTCGCCGACCGACGACATCGACGGCCGGGTGTTCCTGTCGTTCAACGACCTAAGCGCCGACGTGGACGGCACCGCGGCGGACGCCGAGCGCAACAAGGACAAGCGCACCACCAACTTCGGCACCACCTGGGACACGCGACTGCTCGACGGACGCCTTGAGAACAAGGACTCGGTCCTCGGCATGACCACCGCCAACGAGCTGTACTACTACAGCCAGAACCCCCGTCAGGCCTATGCCTACCGTGGCGGGTTCCTACAGTTCGAGCACCTCTCGACCTACCATCTGACCGACGATCACGCGATCACCGGCGGCGTCTCCTACGACCGCTCGCGCGCCGAGCGCAACGTCAACAAGTTGCAAACCATCGACCAGACGATGAGCCACGGCACCGGCATGCTGCAGCTTCAGAGCACCTTCTTCGACGACCTCCATGTCGTCGCGGGCGTGTCCTACGAATCCTATGGTGCGTTCGAGAACACCTTCACCTATCGCGGCGGCGTCTCCTACGACATCCGCGAAACCGGCACCACGCTGCGCGCCGGGGCGGGCACCGGCTACCTCGCGCCGACGGTGTTCCAGCTCACCAACTACGTCAACCCCACCACCCTGGAACCCGAGAAGACGACGATGTTCGAGGCGGGCTTCGACCAGAAGCTGCTCGGCGACCGCGTCAACCTCGGCGTCACCGCCTTCAAGAACAAGGCCAAGGATCAGATCGCCTACAGCGACCTCGCCTCGGTCTGCACCACCGCCTCCGACCACAAGTGCTACGTCAACATCGACGAAATGAACTCCAAGGGCGTCGAGGCCGAGCTCGGCATGCTGGTCTACGAAGGCGAGACCGACAGCCTCGACCTGCACGTCGGCTACACCTACACCCTCGCTCAGTTCAGCGATAAGACCTACTCCAACCACGCCTACGAGAACATCTCGCCCCACGTCGTCAACGTCAGCGCGATCTACGGCTTCGACAGCGGCAAGGGCAGCGTCCGCGCCGATGCCACCTTCAAGAGCCGTGGCTGGGAGAAGAGCCACTACGACGCCACCCGCACCAGCTCCTACCCCGCCTACGACGGCGACGGCTGGTACCTCAACCTCGCCGCCCAGTACGAGATCATGGACAACGTGACTCTCTACGGCCGGGTCGAAAACCTTTTCGATTCCGAGTACTACACCACCTCGGGCTACACCGAGGCACCGTTCGGCGTGTACGCGGGCATCGGCTACAAGTTCTGACGATCCGGACCCCGGCCTTGGCGGGCCGGGGTCCATTCCCGGCTTTCCGCCCCTCGCCCGATTTCCTTCGCTTCCGGCACCGGCAGGTATCTTCGTTTCGTTTGCGTTCAAGTCCGCCACGATGCCGATCGGGGAGGGCCGTGGAGCCGCATCACTTCCACGGGAGATCCCAATGCCATCCTCACGCCGCCATCGCCACACGCTCCGCCACGCCGCGAGCGCCGCGATGGTTCTGGCCGCCCTGCCCGGCGCGGCCGCCAACGCCGACGACGTCAAGCTCGACCCGATCGTCGTCACCGCCACCAAGACCGCCACCAAGCTCAGCGACGTGCCCGCCTCCGTCACCGTGATCACCGCCGAGGAGATCGAGGCGATGGGCGACGTCTCGGTGGGCGATATCATCGCCAAGACTCCGGGCGTTAACTTCTATTCGAGCGGCGGCGTCGGCGCGGCGAGCTTTGCGCAGTTGCGCGGCCTCGGCGGCGAGCACACCCTGGTGATGATCGACGGCGTGCGCATGAACAACCCTGCCGAGTCCAATCAGAAAGGCGCGTTCAATTTTCAGGGGTTGATCGCCCACAACATCGAGCGCATCGAGATCGTGCGCGGCCCGCAGGCGACGCTTTACGGTTCCGCCGCCTCGGGTGGCGTCATCAACATCATCACCAAGAAGGGCGCGAGCGACGGATTCCACGGCGGCATCAAGGGCGAATACGGCTCCTACGCCACCCGGCGGCTGGACGGCAACCTCAGCTACGGCGGCAAGCTCGACAACGCCATGCCGTTCACCCTTTCCTACGCCCACAGCGAATACATCGCCAACGGCCCCAACCTCTCCGACGAGGATCGTCAGTTCCGCGCCAACGAAACCCGGCCGAGCGAGGACGACCGCCGCATCGTCTACGACCACAGCCTGGATTTCCGCATCTCGCCGAGCGACAACCTCGACGGCCGCCTGTTCCTCACCGTCAACGACCTCAGCACCGACCTCGACAACAGCGCGCAGGACACCAACTACAACAAGGATTCCCGCACCTACGTCTACGGCACCAGTTGGGACGCGCGCCTGCTCGACGGCCGGTTCGAAACCAAGAATACCGTCAGCGGCATGCGCACGCAGGACGATGCCTGGCGCCCGAGCGACGCGGTGCGCCACTACTCGCGCTATCTTGGGCAGACTCTCAATCTCGAAAACCAGTCCACATACCACCTGACCGAAAACCACGCCGTCGTCGCCGGGTTGGCATGGGACGCGGCGCGGGCCAAGGCCGACAACAAAACCGTCGAGCGCATCGACGAGAAGATGTACCACACCAGCGGTCAGCTTCAGTTGCAAAGCCAGTTCTTCGACCACCTCAACGTGGTCGCGGGCGTGTCCTATGACGCCTACAGCGCCTTCGAGAACGCCCTTACCTACCGCATCGGCGCGGGTTACGAATTCCCCGAAACCGGCACGACGATCCGCGCGGCAGCGGGCACGGGCTATCGCGCACCATCGATCTCGCAGCTTTATTATTACGAGAAACCCGAAACCCTCAGCCCCGAGGAAACCACGCTGTTCGAGGCCGGAGTGGATCAGAAACTGTTGGGCGACCGCCTGAAGCTCGGCGTCACGGCGTTCCACAACCGCGTCGATAATGTCATTACCTCGTCGAAGGACTCAGGGTGCGCTCCCGGCTTCTCGGGCAGTTGCTACCTCAACGGCGACCGCTTGATCGCCAAGGGCGTGGAAACCAGCCTCGGCGCGCTGGTCTACGAAGGCAAGAGCGACAGCCTCGACCTGCAACTCAACTACACCTACACCCTGACCTCGTTCAGCGCGACCACCTCCTCGGCCAAGTTCGCCGATCACGCGGCGGACAAGATTTCCCCCCACGTGGTGAACATCAGCGCGATCTACGCCTTCGACAACGACAAGGGCAGCATTCGCGCCGACGCCACGATCAAGAGCCGGGGCTGGGAGCGCTATCACAAGGGCTACGGCACGCAGACGTCGAGCGGCTACGTCGAGACCTACGACGGCGACGGGTGGAAGCTCGACCTCGCCGCGCAATACGAGATCATGGACAACGTCACCGTCTACGGCCGGGTCGAGAACCTCTTCGACTCCGAGTACTACACGTCGTCCGGATACAACAGCAATCCGTTCGGCGTGTACGCGGGCATCGGCTACAAGTTCTAGAAACACCAAGCGCCCCGGTCCTCGCGGGCCGGGGCGCTTTCGCGCGCGGCGGGGGTCACTCCGCCGCGTTGCCTTTCGGGGCTCCGGCGAGGCTGTCCTCGATCTCGCCCTCGGCTTCCAGCAACAGCGCCTCCAGCGCATCCTTGGCGTCGCCCGGGTTCTCCCACATGCCGCGCGCGATCGCCTCCAGCAGGCGCTCGGCGATGTTCTGGAGCGCATAGGGATTGTGCTTGGAGAAGAACTCCCGCATCGCCGGGTCGAAGGCGTAGGTCTTCGCCATCTCGGCATACTGCCAGTCTTCGAGAATGTTGCTGGTGGCATCCCACTGGAAGCAGAAGTCCACGAGCTTCGAGAGGTCGCCCGCGCCCTTGTAACCGTGGCGCTTCATGCCTTCGATCCACTTGGGATTCAGCACCCGGGTGCGGAACACGAAGCGCCCCTCCTCGGCGGTGGCGCGCACGCGCGGGCGGCGCGGGTCGTGGCTATCGCCGGAATAGCTGCGGGCGTAGCGCCCCGCCGCCGCGTGCACCGCCGCGTTCATGCCGCCGTGGTACGAGTTGAAATCGTCGCTGCTGAAGATGTCGCTCTCGCGGGTGTCCTGGTTCTTGAGGGTCAGGTCGAGCCGGCCCATGCGGCGGCGGAAGTCCTCCTGCCGCGCCTCGCCGTACACGCCCTCGCCGTAGGCGTAGCCGCCCCAGTGGATGTAGATGTCGCCGAGGTCGTCCACCGCGTCCCACTTGCCGCTTTCCAACAGCGCCGAGACGCCCGCGCCGTAGCAGCCGGGCTTGTCGGAGTAGACCCGCAGGGCGGCGCGGCGGCGCGCTTCCTCCGGCGGCACCCCGGCCTTCAGCATCTCGGCGAGGTCGACGCCGACATTGCGCGCCAGCATGTTCATTTCCGCCGGTTCGGCGAGCGCCGCCACCATCCGCGTCGCCTTGTCGATCAGCTCCATGATGTTGGGGAAGGCGTCGCGCAGCAGGCCGCTCGCCCGCACCGTCACGTCGAGGCGGGGGAAGCCGCGCTCCGCCAGCGGAATCACCTCCACCCCCTTGACCCGACCGCTCGCGGTGTCCCACACCGGGCGCACGCCGATCATGTATAGGATCTGCGCCACATCGTCGCCGCGGGTGCGCATCGTCGGGCTTGCCCACAGCACCATGCCGATCTGCTCCGGCCAGCGGCCCTCGTCCTCGCGATAGCGGGCGACCAGCGCGTCGCCCTGCATCATCCCCACCTTCCAGGCTTCCGGCGTCGGAATCTTGAACGGATCGACGGAGAAGAAATTGCGCCCGGTGGGGAGGATATCGATGCAGCCGCGCGTCGGCGCGCCGGAGCCGCCGGGCGGCACGAACCGGCCGGCGAGACCGC
>LUYR01000416.1 GCA_001603335.1 Rhodospirillales bacterium Alpha_05
GGAGCCTCGCTTTCTTCCGGTTCCGGCGGCGGCGGGGGGGGTGGCGGCATCTCCGGCGTGCCGGAGCGCATGCGGTGCAGCAGCGCCAGCGGCGCGACCCTGAGGATGTCGTCGGCGGAGACCTCGCTCCGCCCCTCCCACGCCGCCAGCGCCAGGGCGGCGCGCGCGATGACGATGTCGGCGCGGTGCCCGGCGACGTGGTTGCGGGTGCAGATCTCGGCGATGAAGCCGACCAGATGCCCGGGAATCGCCGCCTCGCCCAGCCGTTCCCGCGCCTCGGCGATGCGGCGCGCAAGCTCGGCCTCGGCGGCGGCGTGGGCGGCGAAGAACCCTTCCGGATCCGCGTCGAACGCCTCGCGGCGCTTCAGCAGCTCCACCCGCAGCGCCGGGTCCGTCTCCCCCGCGATCGCCACCGCGAGGCCGAAGCGGTCGAGCAACTGCGGCCGCAGCTCCCCTTCCTCCGGGTTCATCGTGCCGATCAGGATGAAGCGCGCCGCGTGGCGCAGGCTCTGGCCCTCGCGCTCCACCACGTTCTCGCCGGTCTCGGCGGCGTCGAGGATCGCGTCCACCAAGTGGTCGTCCAGCAGGTTGACCTCGTCGATGTAGAGCACGCCCTTATGCGCGCGCGCCAGCAACCCGGGCTGAAACCGCACCTCGCCCGCGCGCACCGCCGCCTCGAAGTCGATCGAGCCGATCACCATGTCCTCGGTCGCGCCCAGCGGAAAATCCACGAACGCCGGAGCCCCCGCCGCCGCATCGCGCGGCAGCAGGTTGCGCAGCCCCCGCGCGGCGGTGGACTTCGCGGTGCCCTTCTCGCCCCGCACCACCACCCCGCCAACCGACGGGTTCACCGCGTTCAGCAGCAGCGCAAGCTTCATCTCCTCCTGCGCCAAGATCGCCGAAAACGGATAGACCCGACGTGCCGACATCTCACTTCGCTCGATATGCATACGCCCACTCTTTGACTTGTCCGCGCGTGCGAACGTCCACCGCCGCGCCCTGGAACTCGCCGGAAACCGACCCCATCGCCTCCTCGATATCGCCTTCGAGCGCGAGCACCGCGCCATGCAGTTCGTCGAGCCGCCGGGCATCCGCCGCCCACAGGCCCCGCGCTTCCGCCTCCAGCAGCCGACGGGTGATCTCTTCGAACGCGTAGGGATTGGCCTCGCGCAGCCATTCGCGGGTTTCGGCGTTCGTCACCAAGGCGTCGTGCACCGCGTCGAACTGATGCCGTTGCACCGCCCGCGCCGCCGCCGACCAGCCGAACAGGCGGTTGACGCGGTCGGATACCTCGCTCGCACCCGCATACCCCCGCGCCCGCGCCGCGCCGATCCAATCCGGGTTGAGGATGCTGACGGCAAGCGCCTGGGCTATCTCGTCGGCGGTGGAGCGAACCTCGCCATCGGCGGTGGCGTGGGTAACGCCCCAATAAAGCCGTAGTCCGCCGTTCCCGAGCGCGCGCTTCGCCGCCGCGTTGCCGCCCTGAACGCCGAGGGTGCCGCAGGACAGCACATCCGCCTCGGCGCTCCCGGCGCGCTGATAGGAGAGATCCATGCGTCCGAGGAGGTGCGCGTATTCCGCCATCTGCCGCCCCGGAGGCACCCGGGCGGCGCGGCCATCGGCGCCGAAGGCAGTGCCCGAGGTGTTGACCAGCGCTTCGGCGAGGTCGGCGTCGTCCTCCCACGCCGAGGCGTCGATCGCCAGTTCCACGCCGCCGCCGTAGCCGCCATCCGCCGCCGAGAAACACCGATAGGAGGCGAGACGCTTCAGCGAGGCGTCCTCGACGCCGTCGAGAACGGCGCGCAGCTCCGCCATCCTCGCCCGCACGTGGGCGCGGACGAAGTTGCGGTCGTCCGGCTCGTCGAGCTCCGCCACCGCCGTCACCGCCTTGTCGAGCAGGGCATAGACCCCGGGCAGGCTGTCGCGCACGATGCCGCTCATCTGCACCACCACGTCGATGCGCGGGCGCGGCGCCACTTCGCCATCCGCGCGGGCGTGAACCAGGCTTTCAAGCGGCTCGACCGCGACGCCGACGACCTTGCCGGCGCCGTCGCGGCGGGCCGTGCAGCCCATCAGCCAAAGAACCTGGGCGGTCAGTTCGCCGTCGGCCTGGAAGGCGTCGCTCGACCACAAGGTCACGCCGATGGTCTCGGGGAACCTGCCCTCGTCGGCGAGGTAGGCATCGAGCAGCTTCGCCCCCATGCGCGCGCCGACAACGCTCGCGGCGGGCGTGGGGATGCGGGAAAGGTCGACGCCGTAGAAATTCCGGCCGGTCGGCAGGGCATCGACCTTGCCGCGCGAGAGATGGCCGCCCGGCCCCGGCGGCACGAACCCGCCCGAAAGCGCACGCACCACCGCCTCGATTTCCTCGTCGCACCC
>LUYR01000417.1 GCA_001603335.1 Rhodospirillales bacterium Alpha_05
GGCGAAGGCCACCACGACCACGCCTGAGCCCGCCGCTCGCGGGGCGTGAAGCGGCATCGCAAAACGCCGCCGAACTTCCTGATCGATGGGAATCTGGTTTCGTCGCCCGCGTCGTGGGGCACCCCGGCGCGGGCGATCTCGACTGGACCCACCCCCGGAGACCGCCGGAGCCGAAGACGGCCTCGGAGTTTTCGCTACCACCCGAATGAAATTCGGGCGACGATCTTCCTGCAGAGTCGGTCGATTCGGAGCCGCCATGACCACCCCCAGTCGAATACCGACGCGTGCTGAAGCCCGCGTCGAACGGCGTATGACAAAGCGATACGGCGCGCCGCTTTGGCTGTTCCTGTTCCTGCTGGTGTGCGCGGCCCTCGCGCCGCTGATCGGCGCGGGCGCGTTTCTCGCCGACAGTTTCGGCAAGCTGGAGCGCGCGCGAAACCTCGACCGGGTCCAGGAAAAAGCCCACACCATGGCGCTCGCCATGGATCGCGATCTCGCGCGGAACGCCGACATCGCCGCGATCTGGCCCGATCCGCCCTCGCGCGTCGCTGGGCACGACGGCGGAGCCTACGATCTGCCGCGGGGGTGGTTCGCCGCCATCGTCGACCCCGACGGAACGATCCGGGCAAGGTCGTTCCGGGCGCGGGATTTCATCGGCTCCAAGGCCAGCGCGGCATTTGTGCGCGGGCTGGAGCAGAGCGCGGGGGTCAGCGAAACCACCGACCTCGAAGGCCGCCCGTCGGTCACCGGATTTTTCCGCTCGCCGCAGACCGGATGGACGGCGGCGGTTTGGGTCCCCCGCGCCGACCTCGATGCCCCGTCGCGACAGATGACCGACGTTGCGCTCGGCATCAGTGCGTCCGGGGTGCTGCTCTCGTTGGCGGCATCGTGGCTCGCCGCGACCCTGATCTCCCGACCGACGCGGCGCGCCGTCGAGGCCGCAAGGCGTTTGGGCGTCGGGCAGGTGCCCCCGGTGGAACCCACCGGCCTGCGGGAGATCGACCTGCTGAGCGGCTCCCTCCATCGCGCAGGCGTCGAGATCAATGCGCGGGAGGAAGCGCTCAAGGCCAGCACCGCGCGCGCCAACGGGATCATCGACAGCATCATGGATGGGTTCATGGTCCTCGATAGCGATTGGCGCATCACCTTCCTCAGCGCCCGAGGCTACGAGATCCTGCATCGACCCGCCGGTGGCTTGATCGGTGCCAACCTCTGGGAGGCATTCCCCGACCTCATCGGCTCCTCGCTCGAGACGCCGTTCCGCCAGGCGGCCGCCGGTCAGACGATGGTGAGCCTCGAAACCTTCTACCCCGCGCTTGGCCGGTGGCTCGACGTCCGCGCCTATCCGTCTCCCGATGGCCTCTCGATGCTTTTCCTCGACATCACCGCCCGCAAGCAGGACGAGGCCCGCCAGCGCCTGTTGATGCGCGAGCTCGACCACCGGGCAAAGAACGTGCTCGCGGTGGTCCAGTCGGTCGTCAACCTCACCCACGCCGACACCATGGACGGCTTCGTCACCGCGGTGCGTGGCCGGGTGGCTGCCCTCGCCCGCACTCACGCGCTCCTCGCCGACAACCGCTGGGAAGGCGCCGATCTCCTGTCCCTGGTGAGCGAAGAACTCGCCCCCTACCAGCGCGACCGAACCCCCGTCGCAATTTCAGGCCCGACGGTGTACATCCTGCCGGAGCATGTCCAGTCGGTCGGGATGATCGTCCACGAGCTCGCCACCAACGCCGCAAAATACGGGGCGCTGTCGACCGTCGAAGGGCGCGTCGACATCCGCTGGGAGTGGTTCCCGAACCGCACCCTCCAGTTCACCTGGCGCGAGTCCGGCGGTCCGGTCGTCGAGATGCCTGAGGACTCCGGCTTCGGCTCGAAATTGATCTGCCGCACCGTCGAAAGCCAGCTCCACGGAAACGTGACCTTCCACTGGAATCCCGACGGCTTGGTTTGCGAAATCACCCTCGCCGGCGACTTCCTCACCCGCCCCGACCAAACCCCGACCGACTGACCCGCCTCCCGGCCCAAGCCCTCAGCCCCCCAGCAAGCTACGAGCCCCGATGTGGTCGGCGTGCCGCCGCGCCGTCGGTCGGAGTGCATCATGCGCCCGACGACGTGGAGCCTCGTTGCGCGTTGGAGGGGCCGCTCACTCCGCTGCCGAGCTTTTCGAGCCTGGAGCGCGGCGGCGAAGGTTTGCGAATCTCCTCAGGAGGTCCGACACCCGGCATCAAAGATGCCCGCGCGGTCGGAGAGCCCCCCATAAGCCGGCGCGCGCGAAAAGTTATGCTGCGCCCGATTTGCTCGTAATCGCTGGGATCCCATCCACGTCGGGACGAAATCAAGGCGTTGCCCAGGTCCTTATAGGGAATCCACCTTCGGGTGAATTCCGGGTTAGATTATTTCAGTTGCCATGGAGGTACGTTGTAACATAACCGCTATACCCACATTCTTTGCGAGTGTATCGCACTCTCCGCGCAAATCCACTCTGCGCATGTCTCGGAGGTTTCGACCATGTCACTTTCCCGCCTTGCCCTCGCGGCGGTGAGCTTCGCGCTTTCCACCAGCACCGCCCTTGCGGGGTCCACCGCCTACCCGGTTTCGGTGAACAACTGCGGCTACACCTTCACCTTCACGAAGCCGCCGCAGAACGTCGTCTCGATCGGCCAGGCCACAACCGAGATCCTCTATGCGATCGGCGCGGGCGACAACATGGCCGGAACCGCGCTGTGGTTCGCCAAGGTTCTGCCGGAATACGCGGCGGCGGACGCCAAGGTCCCGCGCATCGCCGACAACGTGCCGTCGTTCGAGGCGGTGATCGGCAAGAAGCCCGGCCTGGTGGCCACCCAGTTCGAATGGCAGATCGGCAAGCAAGGTGTGGTCGGCTCCCGCGAGCAGTTCCGCGATCTGAACGTGCCGACCTACATCATGGCCGACGATTGCGAGGGCAAGGAAAACGCCATGGGCGGGGACGGCGTCCGCAAGGGCGCCTACACTCCCGACCTTCTCTATAAGGGCATCGGCCAGCTCGCCGAGATCTTCGACCGCCGGGAAGCGGGCGCGAAGCTGGTCGCCGACCTTAAGAACCGTCAGGCGAAGGCTGCCGAGCAGGCGAAGTCTCTCGACCTCAAGGGTGCGACGGCGGTGTTCTGGTTCTCCAGCGCCGATCTCGACCTCGATCCCTACGTCGCCGGAAATCTCGGTCCCTCGGCATACGTCGCGCAGACTCTCGGCCTCAAGAACGTGATCGACACCGCCGAGGAATGGCCGACCGTGGGTTGGGAGACCATCGCCAAGGCGAACCCGACCTACATCATCGCCGCGCGGATGGACCGCCGCCGGTTCCCCGCCGACGACATCCAGAACAAGCTGGAATTCCTGAAGTCCGATCCGGTCACCAGCCAAATGGACGCGGTCAAGAACGACCGCATCCTGGTGATGGACGCCGACGCCATGCAGTCCTCGCTGCGCATGATCTACGGCATGGAAAAGCTGGCCAAGGATCTGGCGGAATCAGGGAAATGAGCGAAGCGATTGTCGGAACCGGCGGCGTCCCGCCGCTGGGCCGATGGTTTGCATTCTCGGTGAAGGCCGCGGCGATCCTCGTCGCCGCGGTTCTCTTCGGCATCTGTATCGGTGAAACCCGAATACCCCCCGAAACCGTCATGCACACCTTGGCGAACCGCTTGTTCGACGCCGCCTACGCGGTCGACCCCATCGACGACGGGATCGTGTGGAACTACCGCCTGACGCGGGCGATCGTCGCCGCGTGCTGCGGCGCGGGTCTGGCGGTGTCCGGTCTGGTGCTCCAGTCGCTGCTGCGCAATGCGTTGGCCGATCCCTATCTCCTGGGGATCTCGGCGGGTGCATCCACCGGCGCGGTTCTGGTGATGGTGGCGGGTGTCGGCGCGGGAGCGGTTTCGCTCTCCGCCGGAGCGTTCGCCGGGGCGCTCGCCGCGTTCGGTCTCGTCATCGCCCTGGCGCGGGTGTCCGGCGGCAGCGCGGGC
>LUYR01000418.1 GCA_001603335.1 Rhodospirillales bacterium Alpha_05
GGCCAATGGCGCAGCGCGCCGCGGCGGCCGATCAGGCGCATCACCGCGCCGCCGAGGCGGCTGACGGCGCGCATCAGCTTCGGCCGTTCGGCGAGGTAGGTCCAGGCGGCGAGGCCGCGACGGCTGGTGGCGGAGGTGAGTTCCTGCGCGTGGGTCTGGTTGCGGAGCTTGCGCAAGAGGTCGGGCAGCGGGATCTCCATCGGGCAGACCTCGGCGCAGCGGCCGCACATGGTGCAGGCGTGCGGCAGGTAGTGCGCGGCTTCCAGGCCCTTCAGCAGCGGCGTCAGCACCGAGCCCATCGGCCCGACGTAGGTGGTGCCGAAGGCGTGGCCGCCGACGTTGGCGAAGATCGGGCAGTGGTTGATGCACGCGCCGCAGCGGATGCAGCGCAGCATCTCCTCGTAGTCGCCGCCGAGCATTTCGCTGCGGTGGTTGTCGAGGATCACCACGTGGCAGGACTGCGGCCCGTCGACCTCGCCGGCGCGGCGGGTGCCGACCGAGAGGGTGGTGTAGGACGACGACTGCTGGCCGGTGGCCGAGCGCCCGAGCAGGCGCAACACGGTGGCGGCGTCTTCCAGCGTCGGCACCAGCTTTTCGATCGAGGCGACGATGATGTGGCAGCGCGGCAGGGTCTGGGTGAGGTCGCCGTTGCCTTCGTTGGTGACCAGCACCGCGTGGCCGGTTTCCGCCACCAGCATGTTGGCGCCGGTGATGCCGACGTCGGCGGCGAGGAAGCGGGTGCGGAGCTCGGCGCGCGCCTCGGCGAGCAGGGAATCGTGGGTCGAGAGGTCGCGGTCGGCGGGGCGGTCGGGGTGCGCGGCGCGGAAGGTTTCCGCCACCTGCTCCTTTTTCACGTGGCAGGCCGGGGCGATGATGTGCGACGGCGGCTCGTCGCGCAGCTGGATGATGTATTCGCCGAGGTCGGTCTCGACCGGCGTGAACCCCTTGGCGATCAGGTAGGGGTTGAGGCCGATCTCCTCGGTGATCATCGACTTGCCCTTGGTGACGAGCTTGGCGTTCTCGGCGAGGCAGATCGCGGCGATGGTCTCGCGGGCGGACTTGGCGTCGGCGCAGAAGTGCACCTCCGCGCCCTGGGCGGTGGCGGCGGCGTCGAAGCGTTGCAGGTAGACGTCGAGGTTGGCGATGGCTTCGCGCTTGATCGCCGCGCCCGCGTCGCGCAATTCCTCGAACTCCGGCGTCGCGGCGACCACCCGGGTGCGGTTGTCGCGGAACACGGTGCGGACGTTGAGCAGCGCCGCCTGGAGCTTGGTGTCGGCGATCGCGGCCTTGGCGTTGGCGGGGAAGTTCTCGCTCTTGAGGTGGGTCATTTGCGCGCCTCGCCGATGCCGGGGGTCTCGCTGTCGCCCGCCAGCGCCTCGGCAACGTGGCGCACCTTCATCGGCGAGCCGAGGCGTTGCAGTCGTCCGGCGATGTTGAGCAGGCAGCCGAGGTCGCCCGCGAGCAGCGTATCCGCGCCGGTGGCGATCGCCGCCTTCGCCTTTTCGTCCACCATCGCGCCGGAGATGTCGGCGTTCTTGACGCAGAAGGTGCCGCCGAAGCCGCAGCATTCCTCGGGCTGGACGACGTCGCGCACCTCCGCCCCGGCGGCTTTCAACAGCACGCGGGGCTGCGCCACCACCTTCATCTCGCGGCGGCTGGAGCAGCTGTCGTGGTAGGCGACCGCGCCGTCGATCTTCGCCTTCAGGGTTTCGAGGCCGAGGACGTCGACGAGGAACTGCGTGAGCTCGAAGGTCTTGGCGGCGAGCGCCTTGGCGCGTCCGGCCCAGGCGGGCTCGTTGGAGAACAGGTCGGGATAATGCACCCGGATCATTCCGGCGCAGGAGCCCGACGGCACCACCACCGCTTCATAGGGCTCGAATTCGGCGATCACCCGCTTGGCGAGGCGCTTCGCCCCCGCGCGGTCGCCGGAGTTGTAGGAGGGCTGGCCGCAGCAGGTCTGCTTCGGCGGCACCACCACCTCGAGCCCGGCGTCTTCGAGCAGCTTCATCGTGGCGAAGCCGACCGACGGGCGGCAGGTCTCCACCAGGCAGGTGGCGAACAGGGCGACGCGGCGCGGCGCGGCGGTGGCTTGCGGTTCGGTCATGGTTACGGCCTTGGCGGCATGCCGCCGCTGGGGATCAGAACGAAATACCGCCCGGAACTTTTCATCCGGCCGGCCTGTGCGAGGGCGGGCTCACCCGCGCCCCAGAAAAAGTCGCCGCGCACCGCGCCCTTGATCGCGCTGCCGATGTCCTGCGCGACCATCAGCCGCACCAACGGCATGCCGTCGGGAGAGACGGTGTCGAGCCAGACCGGCGCGCCCAACGGCACCACCGACGGGTCCACCGCGAGGGTGCGGCCGGGAGTCAGCGGAACGCCCATCGCGCCCACCGGCCCGTCGCCCTCGATCGGACGGAAAAAGATATAGCGGGGGTTCTCGCGCATCAAGCCCGGCGCTTGGTTGGGGTTGGCCTGGAGGAAGGCGCGGATGTCGGGCATCGTCGCCTGGCCCGGCGGCACCAGTCCGTGGTCGAGGAGAATCCGGCCCAAGCCCTTGAACGGATAGCCGTTGTTGCCGCCGTAGCCGATCCGGAACATCCGCCCGTCGGCGAGCCGCACCTGCGAGGAGCCCTGGATCTGCGCGATGTGGAGGTCGACCGCGTTGTCGACCCAGAACAGCACCGGCGCGACGTTGGCGATCGCGCCCGCCTCGATCTCGGTGCGGCTGGGATAGGGCTCGAACTTGCCGCCGCGGAACCGGCCCGCGACCTTGCGCCCGCCCTCGTCGCGCTCGACGAGGTCGACCGGGCGACCGTAGACCGGATAGGCGTAGCGCAGCGAGCGCACCAGCGAGCCGTTCAGTTCGGCTTCGTAATATCCGGTGAAGAGGCCGGTCGGGGTACCGTCGGCGAAGGTGACGCTGTAGGGCGTGAAGGCGCGGGCGAGGATCGCGCGCAGCTCGGCACCGCTGGTCTTCGCCGGGATCTGGGCGCAG
>LUYR01000419.1 GCA_001603335.1 Rhodospirillales bacterium Alpha_05
CTCTGCCCACACCCGCCAAGGGCCTCGGGCCCTTGGATCCCTTAACTTGCGCGAAGCGCCATAAGTCCCGAACGTTGCCGAATGGTCGACTGCGCTGACGCGCGAAAAACCAGGTTACGGGGTTTGGGGCCTAAGGCCCCAATGGGGTCCAGGGGCAAAGCCCCTGACCTTCCTACTCCGCCTCTTCCTTCAGCAACTCGGCGGGCAGCACGCGGACGATGGTGCGGAGTGCGGCCATCAGGCGTTGCTGGATGCCGCCCAGGGTCATCGACGCGAGTTGGCAGCCGACGCAAGCGCCGCTCATTTTCACGTAGATGTCCTTGCCGCGCACCGCGACGAGCTTGAGGTCGCCGCCGTCGCGGACGATGCGCGGGCGGATCTCTTCGAGGGTTTTCTCGATCAGGGCGATGCGGTCCGGGTCGTCGAGCATCATCGGCCTCGCTACGTCGGCAATTCCGGGAAGGGCTGCGGCGAATACGGTCATGGCGGCTCTCCCGTCAGGCCGCGCCGCGCTGGCTGGCGCAGGCGGCGTTGGGGTCGCCGCAGGAGCAGCGGCCGACGGCATTGGGATTGGCGAAGGTGAAGCCGCCGCCACCGGCGCCGGTGACGAAGTCCACCACCGTGCCCGCGAGGCTCGCGGCGCTGCCGGGGTCGAGGAACACCGCCGCGCCGCCATCGCGGACGATGGTGTCGCCCTTGGCGCTCGCTTCGGCGTAGCTCAGCATGTAGCGGATCCCGGCACAGGCGCTGAGAATGGCGACGATGCGAATGCCGCCATCGGGCATTCCGTCCAGCAGTTCGGCGATCTTGTCGCGGGCGGCGTCGGTCAGAACGATCATGTGGCCCTCCATCATCCGAGATCGAGGGTAGTGCATCGCTCGTGCCACAGAAGGCCAGGGGCGCTGCCCCTGGACCCCGCAAAGGGCCTTGGGCCCTTTGATCCCATGAGTTTTTCCCGCGAAGCGGAATAATTAACTCACTGATTCAGAGTGGTTTATTGCGCTTCGCGCGCAAAAAAACAAAAGGGGGTTTGGGGCATCGCCCCAAGCGGGGTCGGGGCGGCAGCCCCGCATCAACCCCCTGTCGCAAACCCGACAGAAAGCTACCGCACGATCAGCTCCGGCTTCGGCCCGTCGAAGATCAGGCGTTCGGCCATTTTCGGGGTGACGTAGATATGTCCGGCGTCGTCGACGAGCATGGCGGTATCGATGCCCATGCGCTTGGCGATGCGCGGCCAGTCGTCGGGTCCGGCGACGGTGAGCGCGGTGGAGGCGGCGTCGGCGAGGCTGCCGTTGTCGATGGTGATCACGGTGGTGGAGAGGACGTGCTGCACCGGCCAGCCGGTGCGCGGGTCGATGATGTGGGAGTAGCGCACGCCGTCGTGTTCGACGAAGCGTTCGTAGTTGCCGCTGGTATAGACGCTTTCGTTGGCGGCGACGTCGACCGAGGCGATCACGCCCCAGGTTTTCGGGTCGCGGATGCCGATTCGCCAGGGGCGGTCGCCGTGGCTGCCCATGGTGCCGACGTTGCCGCCCGCGCTGATCACCGCGTTGGCGATGCCCTTGGATTTGAGCGCGTGCAGCGCCCAGTCCACCGCCGCGCCCTTGGCGAAGCCGCCGAAGTCGAGGCTGGCGGCGGGATTGGTGCAGGTGACGGTGTGGCCGTCGATATGGATGTCGGTCATCGCCGGGTGTTGCGCGGCGAGGCGGTTGATCTCGTCGAGGGGCGGCATCCGGCCTTTCGGCGGTTCGTCGGCATGAAAGCCCCAGGCGCCGACGATTTCGCCGACCGCAGCGTCGAACAGGCCGTCGCTGAGGTCGTAGTAGGTTTGCGCGTCCTTGATCAGCGGCAGGGTGAAGTCGCCGACCTCCACCGCCTTGCCGGTCTTGCACGCGGCGTTGACGGTCATCAGTTCGCCGCCCGGCTTCCAGGCGTGCCAATCGGTGTGCATGCGGCGGAAGCCTGCACTCAAGTCGGCGATCGCCGCGTTAGCGGTTTCGGTCGAGACGCCGCGCACGGTGATGTCGACGAGGGTACCGAACACGTATTCGGAGGACTTGGTTTCGGTATCCTTGTCGCCGCAGCCGCTCAACACCAGCAGCACCGCCGCCACCCACACGCGCTTCATCGCCGTCTCCGTGCCAGAATTTCGCGGGAGTTTACGAGCCGACGACGCGGGCGTACAGCACCCGTGCCGCGGTGCGATCATCGGAGCCGAGGCCGCGCACTTGCGGGAACTCGATCCATTCGCCCTGCGTGGCCAGCACCCCGGGCGGATCGAAGGCGGTGCATTCCACCGCGAACACCGCCACGTCGCCGACCCAGACCAGGGCGGGGGCGTGGCATTTGAACCCCGCCGCACCTTGGCCGAAGGCGGCGGCGAGTCTGGCGCAGGTATCCCCCGGATGCGCCGGCACAACGCCTTCCGGGGGTTCCTCACTCGCCGCGCCGGGTGGCCGTTCGGGGCCGATCAGGCCGCCGTCGGCGAAGCGCAACAGCCGCAACCGTGCGCTGAAGGGGTTCTTGTGGAACACCACGGCGGCGGCCATCGGGGGTCTACAGCGCCGCCGGGGCGTGGCTGATCGCCTTTTTCGAGCAGACGTTGGAGCACGCCTCGCAGCCGATGCAATCCATCGCGTCGTTGACGCTCATCACCATCGCCTGATCGTCGTCGCTGTCGTCGTCATCGTCGAGTTCGCGTTCGACCAGGTCGAGCACCTTGCGGGCGCAGGTCTTGTAGCAGCGGCCGCAGCCGATGCAGAGCTTCTGGTCGATGGCGGTGATGAACTGCGGCTCCCACGGCTTGCCGCCGCGCGTGGTCCCGGTGATGTTGGCCATGGGGCTTGGTCCTTTTGTCCTAGGGTTGGGTCAGAGTCCCGCGACGGCGGGGTAAAGGCCGACGAGGTTGAGTGCGACGGACAGGTGCTTGTCCGCCTCGTCCTTCATCTTCGACAGGCTGAGGAAGCCGAAGCGGTGGACGTCGCGGAGCGTACGGTCCATCACCACCAGCTTGCCGACGGTGATCAGCGCCCGGCCGAAGCCTTCGTGGGTGACCGAGACCAGCGGCACCGCGATCAGGCCGCACTCCTGCTCGATCATCGCGGCGATGCCGTTGAAGAACGCGCGCACCCGGGCGGTGACCTCCTCGTCGGGGTCGCCGATCACCGGCATCTGGCGGCGGCGCTCGATGGTGAGTACGAACGGATCGAGGATCTTGTGCGGCGGCCAGCCGTCCTGGAGCCCGTAGCGATCGATGGCGCGCATCTGGCGCAGCATTTCGTGGGCGAACGCGGTGGTGAGCACCGGATCGTCGGCGGCGATCACGCAGTCATCGATGGCTACCATGGGCTTCCCTCCCTTCGGGTGTCAGGTCTTGGTGCAGCCGTCGCGCACCGGCGGCGGTGCGAAACGCAACATTCTCGGCTCGGCTGGAGCGTCGCCACGGGTGCGGAAGATGCGTCGGCAAAGCAGCAGCATCAGCCCCAGGCCCGCCGCGCCGCCGAGCATCGCGGCGACGGAGCCGAGCGCCGAACCCGCCAGCGCGCCCGCGAGAAAGCCGCCGAGCGGCAGTCCATAGGCAAGCATCAGCGACCCCAGCAACGACCCCGACGTCACCCCCAGCACCACCCATTCACCGGCATGGGCACCGAGGCGGTTGGCGATCTTGAGGCGCATCGGCGGCGCTTCCCCCATCAGCGCGGCGTGGCCGCAACCGCCTTTTTCCGAGCAGCCGCCACAGCCGCCCATGCGGTCGGCGAGGACCCAGGCGCTGTCGCCCTCGATCGCGTCGACCCGCACCAGACGTTCCACCACCGGGGCATCATGGCGCCCCGGCGGTGGCTCCTTCCCGTCACTCATCCCAATCCTCCGCAGACATGGCTTCGAAACGGGAAGGATCCTTGTGGATTCTGAGCGCCCGCGCAATCCAAGGCGTGGTCGCCGCGGCGATCTCGTGCTTGACCGCCTTCAGCGCGTCGGCGATCGGGGTTCCGGGCATCACCTTGATCGGCTGCACGCCGATGCCGAGAAGGCGTTGAATCGCCGAGCTTCCCACCGCCTGGACATAGACCGCGGCGCAGCCTTCGAGGGCGTCGATGCGCTCGGCGAGCTTGTCCTCGTTGCCGTCCTGAAGGGCGGAGGCGAAGCGCACCGCCTCGGCGAGCGTGTGGCCGTTCGCGCCGACCGCGTACATCACGAAGGATTCGGCCGAGCCGAAATGCTGGTCGACGTGGCGACGGTCGCCGGTGGCGAAGGCGATCTTCAAGGTCGGGAGTCCGAGGTCCTCGGCTTCCGGCCTGGGCACGATGGCGAGCCGCGTGGTCATGCGCACCTCCCGCCGTATTCGCGCTTTTGGCCATAGATCGAGCGGTGCGGATGCACCTCGCCACGCTCGGACGCGGTAAGGATATTCGCGAGGTCGAAGAGCACTTCCCGCGCGCCGCGATAGCCGATCCAGGTCTTGGCGAATCCGCCGAACCAGTGGAACTGCGGGAACCCGGCGCGGTAGACCGGAATGCCGAGCCGCTCGGCGGTGGCGACGCCGTGGGAGTTGCAGATCAGCACCTCGGCGCCGGTGTCCCGCGCCGTGGTTTCGAGGTCTTCGAGGTCGCCGATCTTCACCGTCTCGAGGCCGGAGCGGGTGAGCACCGGGGAATATGCGGTGGTGACGGCGGCGGTGACCTCCGCGCCGCTGCCCTTGAGCAGCGCGGTGAGCGCGACGAGCAGATCGGGGTCCGCACCGATCGCGGCGCGGGTGAATCCCATCATGAAATGGGTGTCGAGCATCGCGTCGAGGAGTTGGGCGCGCTGGCGGTCGAGGCGCTCCGGCACCTCCGCGCCCGAAAGGTCGCGCAGCGCCATCACCAGTGAGTCGAAGGCGTCGAGGCCGCAGAGGTGGTCGAAGCGGATGTCGGGCACGCCGGTGCGGCTGCGGAGTTCGTCGGCCGGAGCGGTCATCGACGCGCCGACGACGAGAGTGGCGCGGGCAAGTCCGAGCGTCGCGAGTTCGGAGACCGGCGTGCCGCCGGTGGTCAGCGCGTTGTAGGTTTCGGGCGCGAGGTGACCGTCGAGGGAGCCCGACACATCCGGCACCACCACCGGGCGCAGGCCGAAGGCCTCGATGGTTTCCTTCAGGGTTTCGATGTCGCCCGAGGTCAGCGATGCGCCGACCAGGACGTTGACCTGCTTGCGCCGTTCCCCGGCGCGGCCGGGCGCGTCGGGCACCGTCGCCTTGATGATCTGGGTCACCGCGTCGGCGAAGCCGGACTCGAGGCTGCCGCGGAAGTCGGGCGTGGTCACCGGCACCACGAGGGTGCGGTCGAACTCCGGGTGCTTCTTGCGGAATTCTTTCACCCCCATCTCGACGTCGAAGCCCTGCACCTCGGCGAGGCCGGAGGTCGGCACGCCGACGAAGTCGGGCTTGGACTTGGAGCAGATCGTCGCCAGGCCCTCGACGAGGTTGTCGTAGGAGCCCATCACCGTGCCGATCTGGTCGAGCGCCGAGGTCTGGAGCGGGATCGGCTCCTGGAAATGCTGGACGAAGAACACCTTGCCGAACGCGGTGCAGCCCTGGCTGCCGTGGATCATCGGGATCGACCGATTGATCCCCATGATCGCAAGGCTGGCGCCGAGCGTGCTCGACGCTTTCAGCGGATTGACGGAGAGCGCCTTGGAACGCTTGAGAATCTCGGTCATTGAGCGGCCTCCGTGACGATCTCGGCGGGAGCCGCGCGCCACGGCGCGGGCTTGCGCAGGGCGGGCCAGATCGGGCTTTCGAGGGACAAAGCGAGGCGCTTGGCGAGTTCCGCCATGCCCGCGTAACCGGCGTAGGCGAACTCGCGCTCCTGATTGATGTCGAGGAACGGCAGGCGGGCTTTCAGCGCGGTGTAGAGGTTGCGGCCGCCCGCGATCAGGATGTCGGCCTGCAAATCCTTCACCGCCTTCAAGAGCGCCGGGGCCGAGCCCTCGGTGATCATCACCGCATTCTCGCCCATCAGCTCGCGGATGCGCGCCTTGTCCTCTTCCGTGGATTTCTTGGTGCCCGTGGCGACGACGTCGAGGCCGAGGTCCTGCAATGCGGAAACCACCGACCACGACTTGACGCCACCGGTATAGAGCAGCACCCGCTTGCCCTTGAGACGCGAACGCCAGGGCGCGATGGCGCCTTCCGCCTTGGCTTCCTCGCGCGCGATCAGCGCCTCGGTACGGGCGGCGAGGTCGGCGTCGCCGATGATCGCGGCAAAGCTGCGCAGCGCGGCGGAGGTGTCGGCGACCCCGTAGAAGCTACCCTCGAACCACGGCACGCCCCAATTGCGTTCGAGATGCCGCGCGACGTTGAGCGACGCCTTCGAGCACACCACCATGGTGACTTCGGCGCGGTGCATCGTCTGCACCTCGCGATAGCGCGCGTCGCCCGAAAGCGTGCAGAGCACGCGGATGCCCAATTCGTCCAAGAGCGGCAGGGTGTGCCAGAGCTCGCCCGCAATGTTGTACTCGCCGATCAGGTTGACGTCGTGGACGGTGATGCCGGGGCGCACCGCGCTCTCCGGGATCGGGTCGGGCTCGCGCGAGCCGATCACGTATTTCATCATCGCCTCGCCCGCGAGGCGGTTGCCCATGTTCTTGGTGCCGTAGAACCCGGCGGAATCCACCAGCACCACCGGTTTCTCGAAGCGCTGCTCCGCCTCGCGGCAGACCGCCTCCATGTCGTCGCCGGTGAGCGCGGGGATGCAGGTGGCATAGACGAACACCGCCGCCGGATCGTAGGTGACGATCGCCTGCTTGATCGCGTGGAACAGGCGCTTCTCGCCGCGGCCCATGATCACGTCCTGCTCGGTGAGGTCGGTGGTCATGCCGATGGAATACAGCGTCGGGCCGGTGGACTTGGTGCCGCGATTTTCCCAAGAAGACCCGGCGCAGCCGATCGCGCCGTGGACGATGTGGGCGACGTCGGCGATCGGCAGCAGCGCGATCTGCGCGCCGTCGAAGGCGCAGCCGCCCGCCGCCGACCCGGGCTTGGGGC
>LUYR01000420.1 GCA_001603335.1 Rhodospirillales bacterium Alpha_05
AGCATCGCCCTGAAAACCCGGCTGCTCCGCGGCGAGAGTGACTTCGCCACCGCACCGACGCCGGTGACACCGCTCGCCGCGCTCGGCGCCTCGAGCCGGGTCACCGCATCCGAACTGCCGCCGCCAGCGCCTCGCACCACAAGCCAGCCGGTTCCGGCAGCGGTGTTGGCCGCGGACTCGCCCGCAGTAGCGATCCAGGCGAGCACCGGCGCCCCCTATGCCCCGGCTGTGTCGGGCGGGCAGTTCGTCCAGGTCGGGGCATTCAGCGACCCGGCCAACGCCGAACGGTTGCGCAATCAGCTTTCGGTGTTCGGGCCGGTCAACGTTTCCCAGGTCCGCACCGCGTCCGGGACGACCCTCAACAAGGTCCGCCTCGGCCCGTTCACCGACCCGGTACGCGCCCAGGCGGCGCTCGCCAATGCCCAGAGCAACGGCTTTCCCGAAGCGCGTCTGGTTTATCCCTGACGCCAAAAAAATCCGCCGCCGCTCCGCGGAGGTGGGTGTATCGTGATCCGGCCCCCACGGTGGGAGCCGACCCCATCATTTGAAAACTGTTGTAGACATGATCCGCTTGATGACTCCGATTTCTCCAATCCTAGCCGGGCTGCGGTCCGGCGTCGTCGCCCTCGGTCTCGTGCTCGTCGCGGGTTCGCCCGCCCTGGCCGCGATGGCGACCAAGGCGCCGCATGCCTTCCTCATGGATGCGCAGACCGGCGCGGTGCTGCTCGACAAGGACGGCGACAAGCCGATGGCTCCGGCGTCGATGAGCAAGCTGATGACGGTGTTCATGCTGCTCGAGGCGCTCAAGGAGGGTCGGGTTTCGCTTGATTCGATGTTCTCGGTCAGCGAATACGCATGGGAGCACGGCGGCGCGGCGAGCGGCAGCTCGACGATGTTCCTCAAGCCCCACGAACAGGTGAAGGTCGAGGACCTGCTGCGCGGCATCGTCATCCAGTCAGGCAACGACGCCTGCATCGTGGTCGCGGAAAACCTCGGCGTCACCGAGGCCGAGTTCGCCCAGAAGATGACCCGGCGCGCCCGCGAGATCGGGCTGACCGACAGCACCTTCGCCAACGCCACCGGCTGGCCCAATCCGGACCAGTTGATGAGCGCCCGCGACCTCGCGCGCCTCGCCCGCGAACTGATCACGCGGTTCCCGTCGTTCTACGAAGTCTTCAGCGAAAAATCGTTCACCCACAATGGCATCAAGCAGGGCAACCGTAACCCGCTGCTCTACCGCTTCCCCGGTGCGGACGGCCTCAAGACCGGCCATACCGAGGATTCCGGCTACGGTCTCGTCGGCTCGGCCAAGGTCAACGACCGCCGCCTGATCCTGGTGATCAACGGCCTTGCGACCAACAAGGAACGCTCGGAAGAGTCCGAACGCCTGCTCAACTGGGGCTTCAGCGAATTCACCAACGCCACGCTGTTCAAGAAGGGCGAGACGGTGGACTCCGCCGAGGTTTGGCTGGGCGCCAAGAACACCGTCGCGCTCCAGGCTCCGGAAGACATGACCTTCACCATGCCGCGCGCCGCGCGACGCGACATGAAGGTCAGCGTCGTCGTCGACCAGCCGGTCGCCGCACCGATCAAGGCGGGGCAGAAGGTCGCGACGCTCAAGGTCACCGCTCCGGGCATGGACCCGATCGAACGCCCGCTGCTCGCGGCGGAAAGCATCGACCGTCTCGGCTTCACCGGCCGCATCGTCGCTGCCGCCAAGTACCTGTTCTGGGGGTATTCGCGCTAAGATGGGCGCGCAAC
>LUYR01000421.1 GCA_001603335.1 Rhodospirillales bacterium Alpha_05
CGGTGCCTGCCGCCATCGTGACGCTGCGGTCGTCGGCGCAGGCGCCGACGAGCAGCGCGCACCCCAGAACCGCCCCGCGCACCATCGCCACTCGAAGGACCATAGATTTCCGCCTTTTACATATTTGGGTAGTTGGGACCGCTGCCGCCTTCGGGGACCGTCCAGCAAATGTTCTGGAGAGGATCCTTGATATCGCAGGTCTTGCAGTGAACGCAATTGGCGGCGTTGATCCGCAACGCGGGACCCTCGCCGCCGTCGCGGACGAATTCGTAGACCCCGACCGGACAGTAAAACGCTTCCGGGCCGCCGTAAACCGCGAGGTTAGTGGCAACGGGCACCTCCTGATCGCGAAGCTTCAAGTGCACGGGCTGGTTCTCGTCGTGGGTGGTGTTGGCGAGATAGACCGACGACGCCCGGTCGAAGGTCAACACCCCGTCGGGCTTCGGGTAGACGATCGGGCGCGCCTTCGCCGCCGGGATCAGCCGGGTGTGATCCGGATGATGGCCGAACGTCCACGGTGCGCAGCCCCGCAACACATAAGTATCGAGCGCGGCGTATGCCATGCCCGCCATCAGCCCCCAACGGAACGCCGGGCGGACGTTGCGCACCGCCTTCAACTCGTCCATCACCCAGGAATCCTGGAGCTTTGCCGGATAGAGCGTCGGCGTGACGCCGTACGCCTCGGGTTCCTTCGCCAGCGCCGCGAGGGTGGCGTCGGCGGCGAGGATGCCGCTCATCATCGCGGTGTGGGTGCCCTTGACCTTGGGCACGTTGACCAGGCCCGCGCAGTCGCCGATCAGCGCGCCGCCGGGGAAGATCAGCTTCGGGATCGACTGGTAGCCGCCCTCGGCCAGCGCCCGCGCGCCGAACGCGACACGCTTGCCGCCTTCGAGCATGCCTCGGATCGCCGGATGGGTCTTGAAGCGCTGGAATTCCTCGAACGGCGAGAGGAACGGATTGCGGTAGTCGAGACCGACGACGAAGCCGATCGCGACCTGGTTGTCCGCCGCGTGGTAGACGAACGAGCCGCCGTAGACGTCCGAGGTCAGCGGCCAGCCGACGGTGTGCATCACCAGGCCGGGCTTGTGCTTCGCCGGGTCGATGTCCCAGATTTCCTTGACGCCGAGGCCGTAGGTCTGCGGCTGGCAGTCCTTGGCGAGGTCGTAGCGGCGGATCAATTCCTGCGCCAGCGAGCCGCGGCAGCCCTCCGCCACCAGGGTGACGCGGGCGCGCAATCCCACGCCGGGTTGGAAGTTCGGCCCTTCCGATCCGTCGGCGAGGCGGCCCATGTCGCCGGTGATCACACCGACCAGCTTGCCGTCCTCGATCCACGGCTCGGCGGCGGCGAACCCGGCGAAGATGTCCGCCCCCAGCGCTTCCGCCTGCTGCGCCAGCCAACGGCAGAGGCTGCCCAAGGACACCACGTAGTTGCCGGCGTTGTGCATCGTCGGCGGCGTCGGCAGCGGCAGCGCGCGCTTCTCGGTGAGGAAGAGGAAGCTGTCCTCGCGCACCGGCGTGTGGAGGGGCGCGCCCTTGGCTTTCCAGTCGGGAATCAGTTCGTCGAGGGCGACGGTTTCGATCACCGCGCCCGAGAGCACGTGCGCGCCGATCTCCGAGCCCTTCTCGATCACGCAGACCGAGATCTCGGCGCCCGCCTTCGCCGCTTCCTGACGCAGCCGGATCGCGGCGGAGAGGCCCGCCGGGCCGCCACCGACGATCAGAACGTCGAATTCCATCACCTCGCGGTCGTCGCCCGCGTTCGCCATGCCGAAGTGTCCTCAAATCAAACCATACCACCCGCGCACGCGACCCTGCCCGACGCGGAACCGACTTTATAGCACAGTCGCGGGCACCTGCCACGCCGACGTCGTGGCGGCGCGCGGGAGCCTATGCTAGGATCCGGCGCATGAGCGACACCCCCGCACCCGAGCATCCGAACCCCGGCGCGCCGATGAGCGCGGCCGCCATCCTCCGATGGTACGTCGCGGCGGGCGTGGACCTGGCGGTCGGCGAGGAACCGGTCGACCGCACCCAGGCGCCGCCGCCGCAAATCCCGATGCCCGCCGCTCAGCCA
>LUYR01000422.1 GCA_001603335.1 Rhodospirillales bacterium Alpha_05
CGGTCGCGGCGAATTCGGTGTGGAAGAACCCGCCGTGAGTCGAGGCGACCAGCGGCAGGCGATGCAACGGCTTGGCCCATGCCATGAAGTCGAAGAAGAAGTCGACCGCGTGGACGTGCACCAGGTCCGCGCCCTTGATCGCGCCGAGCACCGACGGCGCGAGCGGGTAACGTTTCGAGCCGCGCCAGGGGATGCGGGTCACCGGGATGCCGTCGACGGTTTCGGTGGTCGGCAAAACCGCGTCGGGAGCCGAGAACAGGCGGTCGAGGGTGACGAGGCGGACGTCGATGCCCGGCTGCGCCGCGAGGTGGCGGCAGAGGTTGGCCACCGCGTCCTCGAGGCCGCCGATCGAGGGTGCGTACTGCCGCACCACGTGGACGACGCGCAAGGGTTCACTCATGCTTCAACGGTCCATGCTGGAGGCGCAACCGCGCGCCGTGAACGACGAACACCACGCCGCCGAGGATATAGCGCCGCCACAGCCGTCCCGGCTCCTGGATCAGGCGGAACAGCCATTCGAGGTGGAGTTTGCGCCAGGACTCCGGCGCGCGGGGGAAGCGCCCGGCGAGGAAATCGACGATCGCGCCGCCGTTGAGGATCACCGCCGGACGGTCGAGCCTCGCCGCGAGTTCTGCGGCCACCGCCTCCTGGCGCGGCATCCCCATGGCGAGGAGGAACACCTCGGCGTCGGAGGCGAGCAGCCGCTCCACCGTCGCGGCGTGGCCCTGGAATCCGTCCATGGTCAGCACCACCGGGCTGCCCCAGCTCCGCACCACCTCCGCCGCCTGGGTGAGCCAGGGCTCGGCGGTGCCGCAGATCGCGACGCGGCGGCCCTTGCAGGCCTGGATCATTTCCGGGTTGAGATCGGTGCCGTTCATGTTGAGTCCGGCAGGCGCGCTCAGCAGGCGCAGCATCATCGCGATGCCGATGCCGTCGCGGAACAGGTAATCCGCGCCGACGAGATCGGCGTGGAACTTCGGATCCTTGAGCGCGAGATTGAAGCCGTGAGCGTTGAGGAACGACACCACCACCGGGCGCTCGGCGGCATCGAGGCGCGCGAGGAACGCGGCCTTCGCCGGGGCGTCGTCGATCCGGTCGAGGCGCGCCAGCAGCGCGATCTCGGTGGACTTCTCAGGTTGCCGCATATCTTCCCCCTTCACGCCGTCCTCCGCCCCGACCGCACCGGCAGCGCGATCCGCGCCAGCAGTGCGGCATGGCGCTCCACCGCCAGCCCGATCGGCACCAGCAGCAACGGGCAGATCATCCCCGCCGCGACGCCGAGCACGAACTGCGGCGCGACGTCGAAGATGCCGAGCTTCATCAGGATCGTCCGCATCCCCGCGCCGAAGATCACGTGGGTGAGGTAGATGATCATGCTGTTCGCGCCGACGAACACCAACACCCGCGACGCCAACCGCGGCGCGGTCTGGCGCGCCGCGAACTCGACGAAGCCCTTGTAGGACGCCAGCACCAACACGATCGAGATCAGCGGCAGGAGGTCGTCGCGGCCGCCGACGAGCAGGCTGCCGACCCACAGCGCCGCGGCGCACAACGCGACGAAGACGAGCGGATGCCCCCTGCCCCGGTCGACCACCGGATTGCCCGCGATCATCCCGAGGAGCAGGAACGGCAGGTGCCAGACGAACTGGGCAAGGAGGAACCAGTACGGTCCCGCCTCCATCGCCGCACGCAGCCAATCGTCGAGCGCGATCCGCACCGCCAGCACCGCCGCGAACGCGAGCAACTGCACCGCGCGCGAGGCGCGGAACGCGGGCAGTAATCCGGCGACCGCGGTGGCGGCGAACAGCACGCCGAGGAACCAGAACTGCTGCGCCGGCGGGAACGGCGCGGTGAGCAGGTCGGTCAGGCTGACCTTGAGGTTGGAACTGCCGGAAAACACGTACTGCATCCCGACCTGGACGTACGACCACACCACCAGCGGGCCGAGCAGAACGATCGCGTTGCGCTTGAGCATGCCGAGGTAGCCGTAGCGCGCCACCGTGGCAGCGAAGAAAAGCCCCGCGAGGTAGAAGAAAAGCGGCATGTGATAGAGATACAGGGCCCAGTCCACCGCCTGCCAGGTCGGGTCGAAGACCAGCAGATCCGAGCGTTCGAGGCCGCGCATGATGTGGCTCGCCACCACCAGGAGGATGCCGAGGGCCTTGGCGTAATCGGGGGCGAGGGAGAGGCGATCGGGGTTGCGCATCAGCCCTCCACCCGCCTGAGCGGCGGCGTCAAGGGCCGGGCGGTGGCCGGCTGCGGCACCGATCG
>LUYR01000423.1 GCA_001603335.1 Rhodospirillales bacterium Alpha_05
GGCGCGTTGCTGGCGGAGCGCGCCGGAGTGCCGGTGGCGTGCGACTTCCGCGCTGCCGACGTCGCGGCGGGCGGGCAGGGTGCGCCGCTGGTGCCGGTCTATCACCGCGCCTTGGTGGAAAGCTGGAAGGACCGCCCGGAGGGCACGGTGGCGGTGCTCAACATCGGCGGCGTCGCGAACTTCACCGCGATCGACGCGAGCGGCGGAATGATCGCCTGCGACACCGGCCCGGGGAACGCGTTGCTCGACGACTGGGTGGCGCGGCACGGCGCGGGGGATTGCGACCACGGCGGCGCATATGCGGAAAAGGGCACGGTCGACCAAGCCTGGCTCAAGACCGCTCTGGCGGCGCGGTTCTTCATGGAGCCGCCGCCGAAATCCCTCGACCGCAACGCCTTCGCGCCGCTCGGCATCGAGCGGATGAGCCTGGAAGACGGCGCGGCGACGCTCTCGGCGTTCACCGTGCGCGCGGTGGTGGTGGCGGCGGCGCAGTTGCCGGAGCCGCCCTCGGCCTGGGTGGTGTGCGGCGGCGGGCGGCACAACGCGGTGCTGATGGCGGGCCTGCGCGCCGAGTTGGGCGTGCCGGTGCTGAGCGCGGAGGACGTGGGTTGGGACGGCGATGCGCTGGAGGCGCAGGCGTTCGCCTATCTCGCGGCGCGGACGCTGAAAGGGCTGCCGATCAGCTTTCCCGGCACCACCGGAGTGGCCGAGCCGCTGCCGGGAGGACGTTTCCATCGTCCCGGCAACTGAGGCGGGGGCTTAGGCCTTCGCCGGAGCGCGGAGGCGGCGTTCGAGGTAGTTGGAGACCGCGAGGGTCATTTCCGGCAGTTGCTCGCCGAAGAAGTGGTCGGCCTGCGGGATCAGGTGGTAGTCCACCGCGATGTTCTTCTGCGCCGAGAGTTTGTTGACCAGCTTCGCCACCGCGCTTTCCGGCACGATGTCGTCGGCGCCGCCCTGGACGATCAAGCCCGACGACGGGCAGGGCGCGAGGAACGAGAAGTCGAACAGGTTGGCCGGCGGCGCGATCGAGATGAAGCCCTCGATCTCGGGGCGGCGCATCAAAAGCTGCATGCTGATCCACGCGCCGAACGAGAATCCGGCGATCCAGCAGGCGCCCGCGTTGGCGTTGACCGCCTGGAGCCAGTCGAGCGCCGAGGCGGCGTCGGAAAGCTCGCCGACACCGTTGTCGAAGCTCCCCTGGCTGCGGCCGACGCCGCGGAAGTTGATCCGGAGAACCGAAAATCCGTTGCGCGCGAAGGCGTGATAGGTGTTGTAGACCACCTTGCTGTTCATCGTCCCGCCGTGGCGCGGATCGGGATGAAGAACCAGCGCGATCGGGGAGTTCGGCGCCTTGGAATGGGTGTAGCGGCCCTCAAGACGGCCTTCGGGTCCATTGATGATAACGTCTGGCATGAATCGCTTGTGTCCGTTTGCGGGAAATTCATCAGGCTCGCACGCGTGCCGCCGCGGTCGCGGGCGCGCAGCTATAGCCGGTTAGGTGATTGCCGTTGTCGGATATATGATATTCCGCCTTGAGATTTCATGGCTTTCGCGCATACATTCACCCCTCGGGTATTCCGGTTTTTTAGACCTCCCTCGAGCGGCAGGCGAAAGTTTAGCACAGTTATGGCTTATATTTTCAAGCACCTAAAAGAAGAGATCGCCAATATTGTCGCCAAGGACCCGGCCGCGCGCGGCCCGTGGGAGGTGTTTTTTTGCTATCCGGGCTTCCATGCGGTGCTCTTCCACCGGGTGACGCACTGGCTCTGGGCCCATGAAATCAAGTTTCTCGCGCGGTTTCTTTCGAACGTCGCCAAGATCCTGAGCGGCATCGAGATTCACCCCGGCGCGACGATCGGGCGGCGCTGCTTCATCGACCACGGCACCGGCGTGGTGATCGGCGAAACCGCGGAGATCGGCGACGACGTCACCCTGTACCATGGTGTGACTTTGGGCGGCACCTCTCTTGATGTTGGCAAAAGACACCCAACCTTGGAACATGGCGTGATCGTCGGGTCGGGCGCGCAGGTGCTAGGTCCGTTGCTGATCGGCGCGGGTGCGCGCATCGGTGCAAACGCAGTGGTGCTGAAGGATGTTCCCCGTGGCGCGACGATGGTGGGAATTCCTGCCAAGATGGCGCAGCGGCAGCGTCCCGAGGAATGTGAGGAAGCATTCCGCGCCTACGGCGTTTCCGCCTCCTCGCCGGATCCGGTGGGGCAGGATTTGAAGGGGGTGCATCGTCAGATCGAGGCGTTGTGCCAACGGGTGCAGGAACTGGAGGGCAGGCTCGCCGAGGCTGCCTCCGCCAAGCCCGCGAAAGCACGTAAACCGGCGAAGCCGCGGGCAGTCCCCGCGCCACCGGGCGAAGATAGGCGTTAGGGAGCGTATGCGGTGAGGCTTAGCACCAAAGGGCGATATGCGGTCATGGCGATGGCCGACCTGGCATCCCAGGGCAACGGCAAGCCGGTTGCGCTGGCGGATATCGCGACCCGTCAGGAGATTTCGCTCTCCTATCTCGAGCAGCTGTTCGGCAAGCTCCGCAAGGGTGCGCTGGTGAAGAGCGTGCGCGGCCCGGGCGGCGGCTATCGCCTCGCGCGGCCGGGCTCCGACATTAGGGTCTCCGACATCATCCTCGCGGTCGACGAACCGATTCAGGCGACGCGCTGCGCCCCCGGCACGCCCGCTGGCTGCCACAACAACAAGGGCCGCTGCCTGACCCACGACCTTTGGGAAGAGCTCAGCAACCAGATTTACCTGTATCTGAGCTCGGTGACGCTGGAGGAAGTCGTCCAGCGCCGCGTCCTCGGCACCAGCGGCATGTTCCATGGCTCGCAGAGCGCCGCGGCGCAGTAGCTTTTTTTCCCGCTCGGCCCGATTTTTTGCTATGAGCAGCCGCGTCTGCCGCCCGGATGGCGCGGCGCGTGGCTCTGACGATGTTTCAAGGAGACTGCCGTTATGGCGAAACTGGTTTTCATCGAACGCGATGGCACCCGGCGTGAAGTCGAGGCCCCCGACGGCCTGTCGGTGATGGAAGTGGCCCACATGCACGGTGTTGCGCTCGAAGGCGCGTGCGAAGGCTCGCTCGCCTGTGCCACCTGCCACGTCATCGTCGACCCCGAGTGGTTCCCGAAGTGCGGCGATGCCTCGGAGAACGAGGAAGACATGCTCGACATGGCGTTCGGCGTCACCGCCACCTCGCGCCTCGGATGTCAGATCCGCATGAACGACGAACTCGACGGCTTGGTGGTCAAGCTCCCCCCAACCGAAGACTAATCGCGTAGTAGAGGTCCCGATGATCGAAGCCTTCCGCGCTGCAACCGCGCATCTCAACCCCGGCTCCCGCGTTTGTGTCGCGATGTCGGGCGGAGTCGACAGCTCGGTCACCGCGGCTCTGATGCAACGCTTGGGCTTCGACGTCGTCGGCGTGACGATGCGGCTGTTCAACCTGCCGCCCGCCGACAAGGCGATCGCGGACGCGGAAAAGGTCGCGGCGCAGTTGGGGATTCCCCACCGCGTCCTCGACCACACCGAGGCCTTTTACCGCGAGGTGATGCAGCCGTTCGCGAAGTCGTACCGCAAAGGCGAGACGCCGTTGCCGTGCGCGCTCTGCAACCGCAAGATCAAGTTCGGCGAGATGGCCAAGGGCGCGGCGGATTGGGGCGCCGACGCCCTCGCCACCGGCCACTACGTGCGCCGCGTCGAAGGCCCGAACGGGGCGGAAGTCCGCCGCGCCCGCGACCCGAAGCGCGACCAGAGCTACTTCCTCTTCCAGCTCACCCACGAACAACTGGCGAAGACGGTGTTCCCCCTGGGCGAGATCGTCGACAAGGCCGAAACCCGCCGCCTCGCCGTGGAGTTCGGGCTGCCGGTGGCGGCGAAGGCGGACAGCCAGGACATCTGCTTCGTCCCCGGCGGCGACTACGCCAAAGTGGTCGACACCCTCGACCCGGAAGCCGCGACCCCCGGCGCGATCGTCGACATGCAAGGCAAGGAACTCGGGCGGCACGCCGGGATCACCGGCTACACCGTCGGCCAGCGCCGTGGCCTCGGCATCGCCGCGGCCGAGCCGCTTTACGTCGTCGCTCTCGACGCGCCCAACAACCGCGTCGTCGTCGGCCCGGCGGCGGCGCTCGAAGGCACGTCGTTGGTCATCGACGATGTCAACTGGCTGGGCGACGCGGAGAGCTTCGACGGGGCGGAGGTGATGGTGAAGCTGCGCTCGGCCTCCCGCGCGGTTTCGGCCAAGCTCGCCGACCTCGGCGGCGGCGTGGCGGAAGTCCGGCTGGATCAGCCGTTTTCCGCCATCGCGCCGGGGCAGGCCTGTGTGTTCTACGAAGACGACCGCCTGTTGGGTGGCGGTTGGATTCAGGCGCGCAGCGCCTAGTTCTTGCCGAGCAGGACCGGCTTCTCGCGGTAGACGTCGGGGAATTCCTGCTTCAGCGCGGCGACCTTGGGCTTGTCGTTGAAGACGATGTAGGGGTGCGCCGGGTGCTTGGCGAAGAAGTCCTGGTGGTAGTCCTCCGCCGGATAGAACTTCTGCAGCTCGCTGACCTTGGTTGCGATCGGCTTGTCGAAGGCCTTGGCCTTGTCGAGCTGGGCGATGTAGGACGCGGCGATTTCCTTCTGCCGCGCCGAGGTCGCGAAAATCTCGGAGCGGTACTGGGTGCCGACGTCCGGCCCCTGGCGGTTGACCTCGGTGGGGTCGAGCGCGACCGAGAAGAACACCCGCAGCAGCTCGCCATAACTGATCTTTGCCGGATCGAACACCACCTGCACCGATTCCGCGTGGCCGGTGCGGCCGCTGCTGACGGCGTCGTAGTTGGCCGCCTTCGCGTCGCCTCCCGCGTAGCCCGAGGTGGCGCTGATCACCCCGTTGGTGTGCTGGAACACCGCCTGGACGCCCCAGAAGCAGCCGCCCGCGAGCACCGCGGTTTCCTCATTGGCCGCCACCGGCGGATCGACGCTCGGCGACGGCAGCGGTGCGCCTGCGGCCCAACCGGAGGACGGGCTGGCGAGGGCGAGGAAGGCGGGCAGCAGCACCAGGATGCCGCCGCTCTTCCACCACCGCCGCCTGCGCAGCGGTCCGGTTCGGGGGAAGCTCCTGCGAAAACCCATGTTCAACATGACCAGACTCTCCTATCCGAAGGTGAACGCGAACGCCTGGACCCCGGGGTCCAGGAAGGTGATGGTGAACCGGCGCTCGGCCGAGCCGCCGCTCTGGCGGATCAACTGATAGAGCCGGTTGTCGCGGACGGTGCCGTAACCTTCCGCGTCGACGTCCATACCCGCATCCTTGCCCGGGGCTTTGCCGTCGAGGGTGACGCGGAAGCGCACCGGGGCGTTGTCGCGAGCCGGTCCCAAGACCAGATGCAAATCCCGTGCATGGAACTGCATGGAGATGCTTCCGCCCGCTTTTTCGAGCCGCGCGTCTTCCGGCGCGACCATCCAGTCGCCGCCCAATGCCCACTCGTTGAGCATCAATTTCTCGGGCGTGGCGTAGCTCACCGTGGTGTTCTTGCTTAGGCCCTCGGGCGAGGCGAAGCCCGCGGTGCGCTCGTAGCCAATATAGGTCTCGGGGGATTCGATTCCCGCGAAGTCGGCGGGGGCCTCCGCGCCCTTGAGGTCGAGTTCGGCGATCGTCGGGCCGAGGTTGCTGGTGCCGTTGGCGGCGAGCAGGTCGCGCACCGCCTGTTCGGTTTCGGCTTCCGCGCCTTCGCCGAAGTGGGTGTAGCGGACCTGGCCGTTGCCATCGAGGAGGTACTGCGCCGGCCAGTAGCGGTTGGCGAAGCCGCCCCAGATCGCATAGTCGTTGTCGAGCGCGACCGGATACTTGATTTGCATGTCGGCGACCGCCTTTTTCACGTTGGCGGGCAGCTTCTCGAAGGCGAACTCCGGCGTATGCACGCCGATGATCACCAGGCCCTTGTCGCGATAGGCGGCGTCGAGGGCGCGGACGTGCGGGATGGCGCGCACGCAGTTGATGCAGGAATAGGTCCAGAAGTCGATCAGCACCACCTTGCCGTCGAGTTGCGCGGCGGTGAGCGGCGGGCTGTTGAACCAGCCGTTCGCCTTGCTTAGCGCTTCGAGCGGCGTGGCGTGGGCGGCGGCGCGTACCGGCACCGCGTCGGGCAGGCGGTTGAGGATCGCCTGTTCGAGCCGGTCGGTGCTCGGGCCC
>LUYR01000424.1 GCA_001603335.1 Rhodospirillales bacterium Alpha_05
CGCCTCGCCTTCCGCCTGGGCGACGCAGCCCGCCACCGCCACCACCATGCGGCCGCCCGCCTCCGCCTTGGCGCGGGAATGGGCGCGCAGCCGCCCGAGGTCCGAATAGACCTTCTCCGCCGCCTTCTCGCGGATGTGGCAGGTGTTGAGGACCACGAGGTCGGCGTCGGCGGGGGTCTCGACGGCACGGTAGCCCAACGGCGCCAGCACGTCCTTCATCCGTGCGGTGTCGTAGACGTTCATCTGGCAGCCGTAGGTCTTGATGTAGAGTTTCTTGGGTTCGCTCAAGGCGTCGTGGTTTCCTAAACGCGGGATCCAGGCTGGAACGGTAGCATCCGACCCCTCAATGTCAAGGCGAGGGCAGGCCGCTCAGCGAGCGGGCGACGGCGGCGCGCACCGTCTTGTGGCAATACTCGGCGGCCGCCTTGCGGGTTCCCAACGCCGAGAGCATGCGCGGTTCGAGGAAGGTCACCTCGACGGTGAGCCGCCCCATGTGCAGCACTTCCCAGAGGTGCGGCGCGAGTTCCATGTCGCCGTACCAGGCGAAGAAGTGCCGCCAGAGATAGCCGATCGGCACGCCGAAGCACCGGGTATAGGCGATCGCCACCGGCTGGACGATCACCGGCTGGCCGTCGATCTCCTCCTCGGCGATGGCGAACAGCGTGCTCTTGAACGGCAGCACGCGGTTGCCGTCGTCGCTGGTGCCCTCGGGGAACAGGATCAAGGGCTCGCCGCGCGCCAGCCGCTTGGTCAACTCGTCCTTCTGCCGCGCCGCCTCGGTGCGCTTGCGCTCGACGAACACCGCGCGGCCGAGCTTGGCGATCAGGCCGATGCCGGGCCAGCCCGCGATCTCCGCCTTCGCCACGAACGCGCCGGGCAGCAGGCTGCCGAGGATCGGGATGTCGAGATAGGAGGCGTGGTTGGAGACGAACAGCAACGGCCTGAGGCGCGACACCCGGCCATGAACCCGCACCCGAATGTTGGCCAGGCGCAGCACGCCGCTCCAGAACACCCGGTTGGCGAAGGTCTGCGCCGCATCCCACGGCGTGCAGGCGAGGTAGACCGGCAGGCACACCAGCAGCCACACCACGATCGCCGCAAGCCGCAGCCCCGCGACCAGGGATTCGATCCGGCCGTGCTGGCCGAACCGCGCCGGCGTGGGTTCCGCGGGTTGCTTCATCGGCTTAGCCGCGCGCCGTCCGATCGTAATGGCGGAAGTATTTGTCCGTCACCAGATCGGTCTTGACCATGACGCAGACGTCGGTGGTGTTGAACTGGCGGTCGACCACCGCGCCGTCGCCGACGAAGCCGCCGAGCCTGAGGTAGCCCTTGACCAGCGGCGGCAGGGCGTTGAGCGCCGCCTTCGGCGCCACCGCATCCTTCGCCATCAGGTTCATCGGAGTGTAGAGGTGGGGCAGGGCGCGCGGCCGGAATTCCTCCGGCGCGGGGTGGAAGTGGTGCAGGTAGCTGAGCTCGAGGGCGAGCGCCTCGGGGTCGATGCCGCTCAGGCTGGCGCAGCCGAACATCATCTCGATGCGGTTGGAAAAGACGTACTGCGCGATCCCCTGCCAGAGCAGCTGCATCGTCGAGCGATTGCGGTACGCCGGATCGGTGCACGACCGCCCGAGCTCGAGGATCGGCCCCGGAATCGCGAGAATCCGCGAAATATCGTACTCCGCCGCGGTGTAGAAGCGACCCACCTTTTCCGCGTGCTCGCGGCGCATCAGGCGATAGGTGCCGACGATGGTTTCCGCCGGCGAGGTGCCGCGCGCATGGTCGATCACCAGGAGATGGTCGCAGACCGCGTCGAAGTCGTCGCGATCGCGCTTGAGCGCGGCGGTTTCCGCCGATGCGGTCGCGCCGCCCTCGGTGTAGAAGACGCGGAATCGGAGCGCCTGCGCCGCGTCCACTTCCTGTGCGCTGGCGGCGAGGCGGACTTCCAGGTTGCCGCCGGACGGTGCTTCGATGGTTTCCATAGTTCTCCGTAATCAGATCGACGCCGGCGATCGCTCCCGGAGGACGGAACCGCTGCGGCGAGGTGACGAATGGCTCGCGCCGCGCGCTCAGTCTTGGGAATCGTCCGCCGAGGCCTTGGCGAGCGGCTTGCAATACAGCTCGAGCCGGTGCCCGACAAGGCGGAAACCGTGCTCAAGCGCAATCTTGCGCTGCAGGTCCTCGATCTCCTTGCAATGGAACTCGATGACCTTGCCGCTGCCGATGTCGATCAGATGATCGTGGTGATCCTCCGACATTTCCTCGTACCGAGCGCGACCGTCGCCGAAGTCGAGGCGCTCGAGGATCTTCTCCTCCTCGAACAGGCGAACCGTGCGATAGACCGTCGCGATGCTGATCCGGGGATCGATTTCCGTCGCGCGACGATAAACGTCCTCCACATCCGGATGGTCGTCGGAATCCGACAGCACCTGCGCGATGACGCGCCGCTGACCGGTCATTTTCAGCCCGAGTTCGAGGCAGCGTTTTTCAATCCGGGAGGTCATATCCTGCCATCAATCCTTGAAGTTGCCCGTCCGCGACAGTAGCCCCAAATCTTGCACTTGAAAAGGCGCGCGGGAAACCGACCCGAAATCGTCGCATTCCACCGCCCGACCGCGAACGCGCAACGGCGGACCGCCCGCTTCGGGCAGTCCGCCGCTGGATAGCGAACCGGTATGCGGCTCAGTCGGCGCGGGTGCGACGCGCCCGGGTACCGAGGCCGATCTTCTTGGCGAGCGACGAACGGTGGCGCGCGTAGTTGGGCGCAACCATCGGATAGTCGCTCGGCAGGCCCCATTTCTCCCGGTAGTCTTCCGGAGTCATGTCGTACGCGGTCTTCAGATGACGCTTCAGCATCTTCAGCTTTTTGCCGTCTTCGAGACAGATGATGTATTCCGGCGTCACCGACTTCTTGACCGCAATTGCAGGCTGCGGCCGATCAACAACTGCCGGGGCTTCGCCAAGGGTCGACAAGGTCGTGAAAACGTTTCGGATCAATCCCGAAAGGTCGCCGATGGACACGTCGTTCTTGCCGACATGCGCCGCGACGATCTGCGTCGTAAGATGAAGTAGGTTATCCTTGCATTCCTGGCCAGACATATACCAAAGCCCTCCAAACATCCGATTGCTAATTTTATAAAATGTTCGTCCAACATTATCAACCTGAAAAACGTCCACAGTAAAATGTAGTGGCACGGCGACGCAACCTTCGGGATCAATTTGGTGGCGCTTGAAATTCGCCACCGGAACTGACCGTTTGATACTTATGTGTGTGGCCTTTCGAAGAATTTCTCATCCAAAAGAAGGGGCTGTAACGTACTGGAGTCTAGGTGGGGGTACCGGAAGGCCACGACGGGGGGTCATGGACGCCCCTTGGGCCGCGATGATCTCGCGCGATGGGCGCGATTTACTTCCCGCAATTAACCCTAGGGCGGTTTTACCCCAAATTTTTTGCCAGAATTTCCGCATCCACCGGAATCATCGCCCCATCCACTTGCTCTTTATAGTAGTTCTTGCGCAAGCCGATGGGGATAAAGCCGGTCGCCGCATACAGCCGCCGCGCCGCAGCGTTGTTCACCGAAACCTCGAGAAACAGCCGCGCCGCCCCCCGCACCGCGGCGTCCGCCGCCGCCTCGGCGATCAACGCCCGCCCCGCACCCGTGCCGCGCGCCTGCGGCAATACGCCGATCGTCAGGATTTCCGCCTGGTCCGCCACTACCCGGTAAAGGCACAGGCCGACCGGCGCGCTGTCGTCGGCCACCGCGATCAGCCCGAAGGTGCCGGGCGTGTCGAACAGTCCGGCGAACGCCGCCTCGTCCCAACTGCGGGCAAAACACTCGCGGTGCAGCGCCGCGAACACCGGGAAGAATGCTGGCCCGGCGGCGCTTATCCGCATTTCGGTCCGCCCTGGGGCACCGCGTCGGCATCGCGCAAATACATCGGCACGGGGGCGCAGCGATGCGCCGGATCGCACGCGGCGCGGAAGACCGCCGCGAGACCAGGCGCCACGCCGCCCGCCAAGTCGCCAATAACGGCGATTTCGTTATTTGCCGGGACTTCGTCCAGGCGGCGAATTTCCGGCGCGCCGCGCGCGACACCGTTCGCATCGAAGTCCTGAACGAACGCGTCGCCCCGGCGGGAATCCAGAGCCACGCGCACCGCGCCCGACGCCGTCATCGCCCACGCCGCGAGCGACGACACCGCCACCACCGGGCACCCCAGCGCCAGCCCCAGCCCGTGCGC
>LUYR01000425.1 GCA_001603335.1 Rhodospirillales bacterium Alpha_05
CCTTGGTCGCGGCGGCGAGGTCGCCCCCTGCCCCGGCCATCGCGTCGAGCGCCGGAGACAGTGCGTCAACCATGGTCTTGTCGCCGAGCTCCGCCTTGCCGCGCTTCTGGATGTCGCCGAGGCCGCCTTTCAGCCCCTCGGTCATCAGAGCGGCGTCCCACGCGGCCTTTCCGGCGGCGCGCTTGCCGAGTTCGAGGAAGAAGCCGCCGTAGAGCGGGCCGGAGGCACCGCCGACGGTGGACAGCAGGGTCATGCCGACGGTCTTGAACAGCGCGCCGAGGTCGGCGGGTTCGGCGGCGTCGAGCTTTTTCACCACCGCGACGAAGCCGCGCCGCATGTTCGCGCCGTGGTCGCCGTCGCCGATCGCGGCGTCGAGATCGCTCAAGCGCGTCTCTTCCTTTGCGAGCGCGGCGGAGGCCGCCTTGATCCATGCAACCGCCTTGGAAACGGAAAACTCGCTCATCGTATCGCCCTGCCTCTGATTACAAAAACGGTCGGAGTGTCCGGGCGCGGTTTTCCCGCGCCCGGAACTTCATATGGGGAATCAAGCGCCCCAGCGCAGCGCCGGAGTGTTCACCGGAGCATCCCAGAGCTGGAGCATCTGGTCGTCGACCTTGAGCGCGGTGACCGAAGCGCCGGCCATTTCGAGGCTGGTGATATAGCTGCCCACCAGGCACCGGGCGACCTTGAGGCCGTGCTTTTCCGCGATCGCGGCGGCCTTGCGGTAGACGATGTAGAGCTCGATCAGGGGCGTGCCGCCCATGCCGTTGACGAACAGGATGATGGTGTCGCCCGACTTGAACGGCAGGTCGGTGAGCACCGGCTCCATCAACATTTCGGTGATCTCGTCGGCGGAGGCCATCGGCACGCGACGACGGCCGGGTTCGCCATGGATACCGATGCCGACTTCCATTTCGTTTTCGGCAAGTTCGAACGACGGCTTGCCCGCGTGCGGCACGGTACACGCGGTGAGCGCCATGCCCATCGACCGGCCGCTCTTGCGGATCTTGTCGCCGAGCGCCTTGATGTCCTTGAGCGACATGCCTTTTTCAGCGGCCGCGCCGAGGATCTTTTCCATCAGGATGGTGAGGCCGACGCCACGCCGTCCGGCGGTATAGAGGCTGTCTTCGACCGCGACGTCGTCGTCGGTCATCACGGTTTCGACGTCGATCCCCTCTTCCTTCAGCATTTCCGCCGCGAGGTCGAAGTTCATCACGTCGCCGGTGTAGTTCTTGACGATCTGGAGGATACCGGCGCCACCGTTCACCGCCTTGCCGGCTTCGAACATCTGGTCCGGCGTCGGGCTGGTGAAGACGTGGCCGGGGCAGGCCGCCGCGAGCATACCCATGCCGACGAAGCCGCCGTGCATCGGCTCGTGGCCGCTGCCGCCGCCCGAAACCAGGGCGACCTTGCCTTTCACCGGCGCGTCCTTGCGCACGATGTAGAACGGCTCGTAGCTCACGCGCAGGTGATTGGGGTGGGCAAGCTCCATCCCTTCCAGCGCCTCGCGAACCACGTCCTCGGGAGAATTGATAAGCTTCTTCATTGAGATACCCTCCGGTTGTCGGAAGATGGCCCGGAGCGGCCAGTGCCGCCGGGCAGCGAAAGACGCGAAACCCTCCGCGAGGAAACCGCGCGGAGGGATAAGGGCGCCCGTTTCCGGGCGCCCTCATAAGCAGGCTTAGATGATGTGGAAGCCGACGACGACCATGCCGCCGAGCACCGCACCGATCAGGGGCGCGACGACCGGAACCGCGGCATAGCCCCAGTCCGAGCTGCCCTTGCCCGGGATCGGCAGGATCGCATGCGCAATCCGCGGCCCAAGGTCACGAGCGGGGTTGATCGCGTAGCCGGTCGGGCCGCCGAGGGACAGACCGATGCTCCACACCAACACGCCCCAGAGGAACGGACCGAAGCCGGCCGGCAGGCCGCCCGCAGCCAGACCCTTCGAGCCGATCGCCAGGCCCGCGATCACCAGCACCATGGTGCCGATGATTTCGGTGACGGCGTTCGAGGGGATGTTGCGCTCGGCCGGACCGGTGCAGAAGACCGCGAGCTTGAGGCCCGGATCCTTGGTGCCGGCCCAGTGCGGCAGGTAGTGGATGTAGACGATCACGCCCGCGAGGAAGGCGCCGACCATTTGCGCCGCGATGAACGGCACGACGTTGGACCAGTCGCCGCTCGCGAACGCAAGAGCAACGGTGATTGCCGGGTTGAGGTGCGCGACGCCGCCCACCGCAACGCTGGTGATGATGCCGAAGAGGACCGCGAACGCCCACCCGGCGGTGATCACGATCCAGCCGCTGTTCTGACCCTTGGAATTGTTGAGAAGGACGTTAGCGACAACGCCATCACCCAACAAGATCAGGAAGAACGTACCCACCAATTCGCCAAAGATAGGACCACTCATAACTGAACTCCTGTGTTGATTTCGGCCTTATCGCAGTCTTTATTCGATCCAGTCGAAGGTCCGCTCGACGGCCTTCTTCCAGTAGTGGTAGAGGCGATTGCGCTCGTCGTCCGCCATCATCGGCTTCCAACGCTGGTCTTCGGACCAGTTGGCCACGAGTTCGTCGGTGTTCTTGAAGTAGCCGACCGCGAGCGCGCCGGCATACGCCGCGCCGAGGGCCGTGGTTTCGAGAACCTGCGGACGGACCACCGGCTTGTTGAGGATGTCGGCCTGGAACTGCATCAGCAGTTGGTTGACCACCATGCCGCCGTCGCTGCGGAGATTGGCGAGGGCGATGCCCGAGTCCTTCTCCATCGCGTCGACGACTTCGCGAACCTGGAACGCCGTGGCTTCGAGCGAAGCGCGAGCGAGGTGGCCCTTGTTGGCGAAGCGGGTGAGACCCGAGATACCGCCGCGCGCGTTGGCCTTCCAGTACGGTGCGTAGAGACCCGAGAACGCCGGGACGAAGTACACGCCGCCGTTGTCGTTGACGCTGCGGGCGAGCGCGTCGACGTCGGAGCTCTTCTCGATGATGCCGAGGTTGTCGCGCAGCCACTGGACGAGAGCGCCGGTGATCGCGATCGCGCCTTCGAGGGCGTACTGCGCGGGCTTGTCGCCGATCTTGTTGGCGACCGTGGTGAGCAGGCCGTACTTCGACTGGACGATCTTTTCGCCGGTGTTCATCAACAGGAAGCTGCCGGTGCCGTAGGTGTTCTTGGCTTCGCCCGGATTGAAGCAGGCCTGGCCGAAGAGCGCCGCCTGCTGGTCGCCGAGGATGCCCGCGATCGGCACGCCCTTGATCGCCGGAACCACAGCTTCGCCATAAACCTCGGAAGAGGCGCAGATTTTCGGCAGCATCTGGCGCGGAATGCCGAAGTCCTTGAGGATCTCGTCGTCCCAATCGAGGGTCTGGAGGTCCATCAACTGGGTGCGGCTGGCGTTGGTGACGTCGGTGATGTGCAGGCCGCCCTTGGTGCCGCCGGTGAGGTTCCACACCAGGAAGGTATCGATGTTACCGAACAGGAGGTTACCGGCTTCGGCTTCCTTGCGCGCGCCCTTGACGTTCTCGAGCACCCAACGGAGCTTCAGGCTCGAGAAGTAGGTGCTGAGCGGCAGGCCGGTCTTCAGGCGATAGCGATCCTGGCCGTAGCCCTGCTCGAACTTCACCACGTCGTCGCCGACGCGGGTGTCCTGCCAGACCAGGGCATTATAGACCGCATAACCGGTCCGCTTGTCCCAAACCACGAGGGTTTCACGCTGGTTGGTGATGCCGACGGCGGCCAAATCCTGCGGACGCAGGCCCTTCGCGCTCATCGCATCGGCGATGACCTCTTCGGTACGACGCCAGATCTCGGCCGGATCGTGCTCCACCCAGCCGGGATTGGGAAAGATCTGCGCATGTTCGCGTTGGGAAACGCTGACGATCCGGCCGGTCCGGTCGAATACGATGAAGCGCGTGCTGGTCGTGCCCTGATCGATTGCACCAATATAGGTCGCCATTGTGTTCCTCACTGGTTTTATTTGCGGATTCCTTCAGGTACTCCCTGCCCGGAGCTCGAAGCCCCGGCCCGATCCGCGCGACGTGCCGCCACGCGGTCGGATCGTCAACCGAAGCGCCTGTCGAAACGTCGGCGCTTCGGAAATACAGTCGAGACGCAACCTCGGGATGCGCTTTGAGCAGCGCCTTTTCTTGGTGAGCCGCGCGTGGTTCCGGCGTAACGACCTACCCCTGACATGCAGTACCGGTGGGAGTCGTCGAGACCTGGAACTTGCCGTTCAAGAATATTTCCCCGCGTCGACTAGGGCCATTCGGAAAACGATCCAAATCATGCTCAAACACGCCCGAATAACCAATTTCATCAGTTTTCGTCAAAAAAAGCCGTCTATTGAGAAGATCGGCCTGATCTCTCTCAATAGACGGCCTCTCTAAAATCTCTGCCATCCCTACAGCTATAAAACGTATAGGAATTTACGACGAAAGACAAACGGATTTTCCGCCAAACGGCAGTCGAACCCGCCCTAATGGGCGGGTTTGGAGATATGTTACAGGAGTGTGAAATTGGTGGGGCGGAATCCCCGCTCATGGCACCCAGAGTTGCGGGTCGCTGGTGGAGATCGCGGAGATCCCCTGGTCGAGCAGGGCCGCGATTTCGGCCATGTTGGCGATCAGCCCGCCGCCGACGAGCGGAATCTCGGGCGCGATCGCCTTGACCGGCGCGACCAGCTTCGGCACCGCGACCGCGGGCAGCACCTCGAGCGCGTCGACGGTGCTGGTCTTGAGCTGGGAGCAGATATGCGACATCGCCGCACTGTCGAGAAGGAAGGTGCGCTGCACCACGTAGAGCCCGAGCGACTGGGCTTGGCGCAGGGTTTCGGCATGGGTCGAGATCACCCCGGAAACCCCATGCCCCGCAAGGTAACGCAGCGCGTAGCGATCGCGGGAAAAGCCGCCCATCAGGTCGACGTTGACGATCGCGATCTTGCCCGCTTCCTCGATTCGCTGGGCGAGGTCGTCGAGGTTCTCGGGGTTGCAGCACAGCAAGTAGATGATCCGACCGTGCGCCGCGACCGCTCGATCGATGGTCGAGGGGTCGCGGATTGCCGGGATCACCGCCGACTCGGTGAGGAGCGCCCGCAACGGCGGGCGCCGATCATAGGCGGTGGATGCCGCGCCGCGCGCGGCAGTCCCGGATGCGGATCTTGGAATCGCCACGGGAAACCCTCCTTGACCAAAACCTATTGTTGCCACGAAGTCATAGCAACGACAAGGATTTAGGTCACGAGCCGGGCTACAGTCCCGCCGCCGCGTGAGCGTGAGCGCGGGCGGCTTCCTCGGTTTGGCGTGCCACGTCCCAGCCGAGTTCCTCGGCCATGATCGCGACCACCCGGTCGACCGACTCCACCGCCGCCTCGGTGTCGAGCAGCGCGAGCGTCATCCGCCGCACCACCACGTCCTCGGCGTGCACCGCCTGCTCCTCCCGCACCGCATGCAGCACTTCCGCCTCGAGGAACGGATGCTTCGGATGCAGGCGCGTCGCCCCCGCCTCGGCGATCAGCGGCAGCAGCTTTTCGCTCTGGTCGCCGTAGGTGTGATAGAGATGCTCGGCGATGTCGGCGGGGAGATTTGCCTTCTTCGCCAGGATCTTGTCGCCATCCGGGACGAACCCGCGCGCGCCGACCAGGCGCATGTCGTGGGTGACGCAGCCGCGCGGCGGCGCGAGCTTGCCCACCGCCACCGCCCGGTCGACGGTGTGTTCGGCCATCAGGCGATAGATCGTCCACTTGCCGCCCGAAATCGTGATCAGGCCGGACTTGGCCTCGATGATCACATGCTCGCGCGCCAGCTCGGCGGTGTCCTTCGCCTTCGGGTCGAAGACCAGCGGGCGGATGCCGCACCACGCCGCCTTCACGTCCTTTTCGGTCACGTCGGCGTGGAAGTAGCGCCGCACGTAGTCGAGCAGGTAGGCGACGTCCTTGGCCGAGGCTTCCGGCCGCTCGGTGATTTCGCACGGGTCGTCGGTGGTGCCGACGATGATGTGGTTGAGCCACGGCAACAGGAACAGCACGCGGCCGTCGTCGGTCTTCGGGATCAGCAGGCCGACGTCGAGCGGCAGCTTTTCGCGGTCGAGGATGATGTGCACACCCGATGCGCCCTTCAAAATCGGCTTGGCGTCCGGGTCGTCCATCTTGCAGATCGCGTCGGCGAACGGGCCGGTGGCGTTGATCACGGTCTTCGCGCGGACGACGAAGCTGTCGCCGGTCAGGCGGTCCTCGACCGAGGCGCCGGTGAGCTTGCCGTTTTCGTCATGCACCAGGCCGACGACGCCGACGTAGTTGGCGAGCACCGCGCCGTGTTCGCGCGCGGTCAGCACCAGGGTCATCGCCATGCGGGTGTCGTTGAACTGGCCGTCGTAATAGATCACCCCGCCCTTCAGGCCCTCGGTCTTGAGCGACGGGAAGTACTTGAGCACGCCCTTTTTGCTCGCGATCGTCGACTTGCCGATGTTCATCGAGCCCGAGAGGATGTCGTAGAGCTTGAGGCCGATGAAGACGTAGGGCAGCTCGAACCAGGAATAGATCGGCGAGACCAGCGCGAGGCGATGCGCCAGGTGCGGCGCATTGCGGAGGAAGGCGCCGCGTTCGTGCAGGCCTTCCTTGACCAGCTTGTACTGGACCTTGTCGAGGTGCTTGATCGCCGCCTCGAGATACCGGACGCCGCCGTGCACCAGCTTGGTGCTGCGGCAGCTGGTGCCGCCGACGAAGTCGTTGCGGTCGACCAGCGCGACCTTGAGGCCGCGGGTTGCCGCGTCGACCGCAATACCGCAGCCGGTGGCGCCGCCGCCGATGATCAAAACGTCGAACGGCTCTTCCTGCCGGAGTGCTTCGAGAATCTGATGCCGCATGGTTCGCTCCCTTGCCCGCGCCGGACATTTTCGCGCGATTGCCGCGCCTTGCCGGACGTCGTTTTTGTGCGCCTGACGAACGGTCATCGTTCGCCGTCGGCTGCGACAGGGACTGGGACAGAGATCCTGAGGGTCGTCGGAACTTCGCATCGCTGGACGCCGATGGCCGCGCGCTCGAAAAACAGGCTGGAAGATCAGGAGAACCGGAGCGCCGGCACCGACGGATGGGCGAGACATCGACGACCTGGCCGTGTGGCGTTTGCGCGCCGCCACGGACCGAAGGCCCCGTCACCTGTCGCCCATTCGTGCTTTCTCGTGTGCTCTGCGACGAATCGGTAGTCACAGAATAATCATTATTTCTCCGACAGGAAAGAGCTTCCGCGAACCCACGCGCGGATACGGCGGGAAGTTCATAAAACCTGGAGTTTCCTTAGGGGAATTATCGGCAAAACCGATAGAGAATGGCGAAAATTCTGTCTTTACCCGATCGGTGGCGGGGGAGCAGTTTACACCCATTCAAAAAACTCTGAGAGAGAGAAACCGGCCATGAACCGTATGCTATCGCCCCTGCTCACTGTCGCCGCCGCGATTCTCGTCGCGGGCTCGATGATGTCGTTCAGCGCCTACGCTGGCGACGCTTCGGCCAAGCTCCGCCCGGGAATCGAACAGCAGACCGCGTGTGCGTTTTCCCCCGCCCGCGGCCCGCTCGGCTACTAAAATCCGCCGCCGCCGCTTCACGCCCAAACGTGGAGCGGCGGGTCGCGATCGGCGTGGGAGGCGTAGTCCGGCCCGCCGAAAT
>LUYR01000426.1 GCA_001603335.1 Rhodospirillales bacterium Alpha_05
CTTGGCGAGGATGTCGGCGCTGTCGCGCGGCGGCAGGTCCTTGGCGCCGTCGAAGCGGCCGAGGTAGAACGCGAGCCAAGCCGCGAGCGACAAAGTCATCAGCGGCGCGGGCTTGCTGATGCGGTCGATGTGGGCTTCGAGGCGCTCGAGGTTGCGGGTTTGGTACTTCACCAGGCCGTTGAGGCTGATGTCGTACCAGAGGTGGCGGATGTAGGGGTTGGCGAAGCGGCGCAGCACCGCGTCGGCGAAGGCCTCGAGCTCGGCCTTCGGCAGGGTGAGGAACGGGATCACTTCCTTTTCCAGCAGGCGGGTGATGAACGCCGCGCCCGCCTTCGAGGTCACCGCCTCGCCCACCGTCGGCACGCCCGCCAGCAGCGCGAGCGGGCAGAGGCCGGTGTGCGCGCCGTTGAGGATCGCCACCTTGCGGGTCTTGTAGGGGGTGACGTCGGGCACCACGATGGTGCCGGTGTCGTATTTCGCCAGCGGCAGGCGCAAATCCGCCATGCCGGGCTTCTGCTCGATGACGAAGAAGTGGAACAGCTCGGTCGCGGTCATGAAGCCGTCGACGTAGCCGAGTTCCTTGTGCAGCTCCTCGGCCTCGGCGCGCGGATAGCCGGGGACGATGCGGTCGACCAGGGTGTTGTAGAAGGTGTTGGCGGTCTCGACCCAGGCGATGAATGCGGGCTCCAGCTTCCACTCGGCGGCATGCTGGAGGACGATGCGGCGGAGTTCGTCGCCGTTGTGGTCGATGAGTTCGCAGGCGATCATCTGCCAGCCCGCCTCGGCCTTGCCGCCGAAGGCCTTCCAGCGTTCGTGCAGCAGCCGGGTCATCTTGCCCGGGAAGGACACCGGCGGCGCATCGGCATAGGCGACCGTCGGCACGTAGGCAATCCCGGCGTCGGTGGTGTTGGAGATCACCACGGTGATGTTGGGGTCGTGGGCCTGGGCGAGCACGTCCTGCCACGCGCCGTGCGCGGCGATTTCACGCCGCACGCTGGCGACGACGCGGGCCTCGGAGACCTTTTCGCCGTTCTCGTCGACGCCGCGGCTCAACACCGTGTAGAGGCCGTCCTGCTCGTTGAGGAAATGGGGATTGCCGCCCGCGATCGGACGCACCACCACCACGCCCCAGTCGCCGCCGGCCTGGTTCATCCGGTCGATCTTCCAATCGACGAAGGCGCGGAGGAAGTTGCCCTCGCCGAACTGGAGCACGCGCGGCGTCGGGCGCGGTCGGCCGTTCAAGGCGGAAGCATCGAGAACACCAATCGCGGTATCGAGAACCGTCATCACAATCGTCCTTTTCCGGCGCGGGGGCACATCCCGCGCGCATCCACACACAAGGGGCTTTAGCGCTCGATCAGGATCTTCAGCGTCGACGCCCGTTCCTTGGCCCAATAGGGCAACGCCGCCTCGGCCTCGTCGAATGAAAACACCTTCGAGATCAGGTCGTCGGGCGCGTGGTCGAGGTTTTCGAGATAGGCGATCACCGCCTCGAAGTCGGCGGGCAGCGCGTTGCGCGAGCCCATGATGTCGAGTTCCTTCAAGTTGAAGAACTTGGTGTCGTAGGTCACCGGCGCCTTGGAGTAGCCGATGTAGACCACCCGGCCGGAGAAGCCGACGATGTCGATCGCCTGGGTGAAGGTCTGCGGCAGGCCGACGGCCTCGATCACCACGTCGGCGCCGTCGCCGTTGGTGAGTTCGGCGATCTTCGCCGCCACGTCCTCGGTTCCGGCATCGATGGTATGGGCCGCACCGTAGCGCGCCGCCATTTCAATCTTCGACGCGCCGACGTCGACGGCGATGACTTCCGCGCCGCGCGCCACCGCGCCCGCCACCGCGCCCATGCCGATCATGCCGCAGCCGATCACCACCACCCGGTCGGCGGCCTCGACCCGGCCGCGCGCCACCGCGTGGAAGCCGACGGAGAGCGGCTC
>LUYR01000427.1 GCA_001603335.1 Rhodospirillales bacterium Alpha_05
AGGGGCACGTCGCGGGCGACGAGAACCGCGGTGGCGGCGCGGCGCGCGGCCTCGGCGGAGACGAGCACGGTATCGGTCATGGCTGGGGCGTCCTCAGGTTTTGCGGGGCGCGCCCTGCCGCTCATGCCGGAGGAATCGGCCCCTTGGTGGCGGTGATCAGGCGATAGGCTTCCGGCTCGCGATGCAGGGCGAAGTTAAAGATGTGTTCCTTGATTTCCTTCGTCCGGTCAAGGTCGCAGGCGTAGGTGACGAGTTCGTCGCCCTGGCTCGACGCCATCGCGACGATCTCGCCGGTCGGCGCGACGATGCAGCTCTGGCCGAGGAGTTCGCAGTTCTCCTCCATCCCCGCCTTCGCCACCGCCACCACCCACATGCCATTCTGATACGCGCCCGCCTGCATGCAGAGATGGTTGTGGAAGCCCTGCAGATGGTCGTGCTGCGGTACCGGCGGATAGTGCATCGGGGTGTTGTAGCCGAGCATCATCACCTCGACGCCCTGGAGCGCGAGCACCCGGTAGGTCTCGGGCCAGCGCCGGTCGTTGCACAGCGCCATCCCCATGATCCCGCCGAAGCCCCGGAACGCGCCGAAGCCGAGGTTGCCGGTCTCGAAGTAGCGCTTTTCGAGGTGCTGGAAGGCGCGCCAGGGTTCGTCGTTGCGGTGTCCGGGCAGGTGGATCTTGCGATATTTGCCGATGATCGCGCCGGTCGCGTCGACGAGGATGCAGGTGTTGAAGCGGTGCACCTCGCCGCCGTCCTTCACCAGCTCCGCATAGCCGAGATAGAAGCCGATCTTCAGCCGCTTCGCCGCGTCGAACAGCGGCTCGGTGTCGGCGTTGGGCATTTCGCTCTCGTACCAGCCGTCCACCGCCCCGAGGTCTTCCTCGTACCAGCGCGGGAAGAAGGTGGTGAGCGCCAACTCGGGGAAGACCACGAGGTCGCAGCCCCGCGCCTTCGCCTCGGTCATCAGGCCGACCATCCGCGCCACCGCCGACGCGCGGCTCTCGGATTTGGCGATCGGCCCGAGCTGGGCCGCGCCGATGTTGAGAATACGGCTCATTCCTTGAACTCCACTTCTCCCGACGCGAGGTCGAGCACGGTATGCAGCAAAACGTTCGCCCCGGCGGCGATGTCGGCGGGGTCGGTGTGTTCGGTGACGTTGTGGCTGATGCCGCCCTGGGAGGGGACGAAGATCATCCCCGCCGGGCAGATCCGCGCCAGCATCTGCGCGTCGTGGCCCGCGCCCGAGGGCATGCGCTTGGTCGAGAGCCCGAGCGCCGCCGCGTTGGCCGCGACGCGGTCGATCACGACCGGCGAGAACGGCACCGGTTCGAAGCGCGCGAGGCTGCGATGCGACACCGTCACCCCCTCGGATTCGGCGGTCGCGGCGACGAAGCCGTGCAACATCGCCTCGGCCTTTTGCAGCTTGGCCTCGTCGGTGTTGCGCAAATCAACGGTAATCTTGACCTGGTTCGGCACGACGTTGACGAGATTGGGGCCAATCTCCCAATACCCGACGGTGGCGACCTGGTCTCCGCCGATCTCCCGCGCGATCCGCCGCGCCTCCACCGCCACCGCCGCCGCGACGAACCCGGCGTCGTGGCGCATCCGCATCGGCGTGGTTCCGGCGTGGTTGGAGACGCCTTCGAACGTAAACTCGGTCCAGGAAATCCCCTGCACCTGCTCGACCGCGCCGATTGCGACGCCTTCCGCGTCGAGCACCGGGCCTTGCTCGATATGCAGTTCGACGTAGGCCTTCGCCGCGTTCACCGCCGCGCCGAGCGGCGCGTCCCCGGCGTAGCCGATGGCGTCGAGGCAGTCGCCGACGGTCGCGCCGTCGATTCCCCTGGTGGCGAGCGCGGTTTCGAGGTCGAGGCCGCCGACGAACGCGAGGCTGCCCATCATGTCGGGCTGGAAGCGCGATCCTTCCTCGTTGGTGAACGCCGCCACCGCAAGCGGCGACTGGGTGACGATTCCGGCGTCGTTCACGGTCGCGATCACTTCGAGGCCCGCGAGCACGCCGAGGTTGCCGTCGTAGAGGCCGCCGGTGCGCACGGTGTCGATGTGGGAACCGATCATCACCGGCGGACCGCCTTGGGTTCCCGCGCGGGTGCCGACGATGTTGCCGAGGCGGTCGACGCGCACCGCGAGGCCCAAGTCCTTCATCCAGCCGACCACAAGGTCGCGGCCCGCCTTGTCTTCCGGCGAGAGG
>LUYR01000428.1 GCA_001603335.1 Rhodospirillales bacterium Alpha_05
GCCGAATTCGCCAAGCCGGAAGAGCGCAAGCTCACCCAGATTCTCCTCAAGGACGAAGCCTCCGCCGCCAAGGCGGCCGCCGCGCTGACCGAAGGCCGCGCCCCGGCCGCCGTCGCCAAGGACGTGGGCGGCACCCTCACCGATCTCGGCTGGGTGGTGCGCGACGGCCTCCTGAGCACCCTCGGCGACCCGGCCTTCGCCGCGAAGAAGGGAGACGTTCTCCAGCCGCTCAAGACGCCGCTCGGCTGGCATGTGGTGATCGTCCAGGACATCCACCCGCAGGAAGGCGCCAACTTCGCCGCGGCGCGCGCCAAGGTCGAGCACGCGGTCAAGGCCGAGCAGGTGCTCTCGACTCTCTATAACCTCTCCACCGCGGTCGAGGACTCCCTCGCCGCCGGCTCGACCCTCGAGGAAACCGCCAAACTCAACGGCCTCACGATCCACACCGTCGACGGCGTCAACGCCGAGGGCAAGCTCGCCGACGGCGCGGCGCCGAAGGGCATCCCCGCCCCCGCCGACGTGGTCAAGGCTGGCTTTGCCCAGGAGGCTGGCACCGTCAGCCCGATGATGGAATACGACGGCGAACCGGGCGGCTACTTCGTCGTCCGCACCGACGCGACCACCCCGGCGGCGCTCAAAGCCTTCGCCGACGTCCGTGCCGACGTCCTCTCCGCATGGCGCGGCGAAAAGCAGCAGGCCGCCGCCGTGGCCAAGGCCAAGGAGCTCGCCGCCGCGTTTGCCGATGCCAAGGACGTCGACGCCTTCGCCAAGGCCAACGGCGTCAAGATCGAAACCACGCAGCCGCTGTTCCGCTCCGTCCAGGGCGACCTGCCGCGCGAACTGGTCGCGCATCTCTTCACCCTCGAGCCCGGTCAGGCCGCCAGCACCGCCGCGCCGGAAGGCGCCGTCGTCGCACGGCTGAAGGAGATCCAGCCGGTCGACCCGAAGGACTTCGCCGCCAGCCTCGACCAGGGCAAGCGCAAGCTCCGCGCCGCGCTCGGCGATTCGTTGATGGGCCCGTTCACCACCCAGCTCGCCGACACCTTCAAGATGAAGCAGCTGCAGAGCACCGATCGTCTGGTCCAGGAGCTGAAGTAAGATGCAGTCGATGCCGGACTTCGATGCCTTCCGTGCCACCTATGACGCCGGAAAGCAGCAGCTCCTCTGGGTCACCATGCCCGCCGACCTCGAGACCCCGGTTTCGGTGATGCTGAAACTCGCCGCCGACCGGCCGAACAGCTTCCTGCTGGAATCGGTCGAGGGCGGCGAGGTGCGCGGTCGCTATTCCTTCGTCGGCATGGCGCCCGACGTGATCTGGCGCTGCCACGGCAAGCGCGCCGAAATCAACCGCAACGCCGCAACCGACGTCGACGCCTTCGTCGCCGAAGCCGCCGCGCCGCTCGACTCCCTCCGTGCCCTGATCGCCGAAAGCCAGGTGGAAATCCCCGAAGGCCTGCCGCCGATGGCTGCCGGCCTGGTCGGCTACATGGGCTACGACACCGTGCGGCTGGTCGAGAACATCCCCGCCGAAAACCCCGACCTTCTCGGCGTGCCGGACGGCCTCTACGTCCGCCCGACCCTGATCGCGGTGTTCGACACCATCGCCGATACCCTGACCCTGGTGACCCCGGTGCGCCCGGTTGCCGGAACCGACGCGCCGAAGGCGCATGCGGAGGCCGAAGCACGCCTCGCCGCCGCCCTCGCCGACGTGGGCCGCAGCCTCCCCGCGCCGCAGGGCGAAGAACCCCCGGCCCCGCCCGCGCCGACCTCCAACATGACCCGCGACGCGTTCAAGGGCATGGTCGCCAAGGCCAAGGAATACATCCTCGCAGGCGACATCTTCCAGGTCGTTCTGTCGCAGCGTTTCGCCATTCCGTTCGCCCTGCCGTCGTTCGCGCTCTATCGCGCGCTGCGCCGCACCAATCCGTCGCCGTTCATGTTCTACCTGAACTTCGGCGGCTTCCAGGTTGTCGGCGCTAGCCCCGAAATCCTGGTGCGCCTGCGCGACGGCACCGTAACGATCCGCCCGATCGCCGGAACCGAACGCCGCGGCGCCGACAAGGCGGAAGACGAACGCCTCGCCAAGTCGCTCCTCGCCGACCCCAAGGAACGCGCCGAGCACCTGATGCTCCTCGACCTCGGCCGCAACGACGTCGGCCGCGTCGCCGAGATCGGCTCGGTCAAGGTCACAGCGCAAATGGTGATCGAGTACTATTCCCACGTCATGCACATCGTCTCCAACGTCGACGGCAAGATCCGCCCCGGCAAGGACGCGATGGACGCCCTGATGGCGGGCTTCCCCGCCGGAACCGTCTCCGGCGCACCCAAAGTCCGCGCGATGGAAATCATCGAGGAGCTCGAGCCGGTCAAACGCGGCGTCTACGCCGGGTGCATCGGCTACATCTCGGGAAACGGCGACATGGATACCTGCATCGCACTCCGAACCGCCGTGCTCAAGGACGGCACGATGTACGTCCAAGCCGGCGGCGGCATCGTCGTCGACAGCGATCCCGACAAGGAATTCCAGGAAAGCTGCAACAAAGCCCGCGCCCTGCTGCGCGCCGCCGAAATCGCACCGCGCTATGCGCGCGGTAATGGCGGGATGTAAAAACAAGGTCCGGGCTCTGCCCGGGCCCGCGAAGGGGCGCGGCCCCTTCGATCCCATTTGTTTTTCGCGCGCAGCGCCAT
>LUYR01000429.1 GCA_001603335.1 Rhodospirillales bacterium Alpha_05
AGGCGCCGAGCGCGGCGAGCGGTGTCACCGGCGTCGGTGCGGTGGCGAAGTCACTCTCGCCGCGGAGCAGCCGGGTTTTCAGGGCGATGCTCTCCTCGGCGAGGATCTCCACCCGCACCGTCGCGGTGCCCTGGCCGATGAAGCCCAAGGCGTCGGCGGCGCGCTTCGAGACGTCGAGGACGCGGCTGCGCGCGAACGGGCCGCGGTCGTTGACGCGGAGGATCGCCGAGCGGCCGTTGTCGAGGTTGGTGACCCGCACCAACGACGGCATCGGCAAGGTGCGGTGCGCGGCGGTCATCGCGTTCATGTCGTACTTTTCGCCATTCGCGGTGCGCTTGCCGTGGAAGTCGTTGCCGTACCACGACGCGACACCGACCTCGGAATAGGAGTAGTCTTCCTTGGGCGTGTACCAGGCGCCGTCGATCTGGTAGGGGGTGCCGACCTTATAGCCCCCCTGCCCCGCCTGCTCCTGCTCTTCAGGGAAGATTGCCTTGGCGGTGTGTCCGACCAGTGTGCTCTCGGCGCATCCGCTCAAGACCAGCGCCGTGAATATGGCGCTCAGTCCGGCGACGAACGGCTTTCGCGTGCTGGGGGCTCTCGCCATGTCTCCTCCTTGGAATTCTCAGGTGGTCAGGCTAACGCTTCGCCAGGGCATCCGCAAGTTGCCCCACCGCGAGGGCGTAAAACGTCGAACGATTCCATTTGAGTATGGTGAAATAGTTGTCGCTGACAAGAAAAGCCGCGTTCTCGTCCATATCCGGGATCACGAGCGCGGCGGATTGGTCGCTCGCGGGCAACGGCTTGCCCTGCGCGTCGCGCACGCCGAGCGCTCCCCAGGTCTTGTAGGTGCGTCGCGCTTCGCCGCCGAGCTTGCGGTCGAAAGTCTTCGGCAGGGTCACCGCCCGCCCCCAGGATTCCGAGTTTTTCCAGCCCGACTGGCTGAGATAGTTGGCGGCGGAGGCGAACACGTCGCGCTTGTCGTTCCAGAGGTCCTTGCGGCCGTCGCCATCGGCGTCGACGGCGAAGCGGACGAAGCTCGACGGCATGAACTGGCACTGCCCCATCGCTCCGGCCCACGAGCCGACCATCTTGTCGGGCGTGATGTTGCCTTCATCCACGATCTGAAGCGCGTACATCAACTCCCTGCGGAAGAATGAACTTCTCCGACCGTCGTGCGCCAGGGTGGCGAGCGCGGGGATCACCTGGAAGCCGCCGGTGACGCGCCCGAAGTCGGTTTCCACACCCCAGAAAGCCACCAGATAATTCGCCGGAACCCCGTACTTTTTCGCGATCGGGTCGATCAGCGCGCGGTTTTCCGCGAGCATTTTCCGTCCCTTCTCGATCCGCGATTGGGGCACCACCCGTTCCATGTACTGGCGATAGGTGAGCTTGAATTCCGGCTGGTTGCGGTCGAGTTCGAGGACGCGCGGGATCGGCTGAAGGTTGTTGAGCGCGGCGTTGAGCGTTGTCTCGCGAATGCCCTTGCTTCGGGCTTCCTCGCGAATTTCGCGTAGCCAGGCGGAGAAATCGGGATTCGGCGGCACGTCGAGCGAGCCGAGATTTTCCGCAGCAACCTTGACCGCCGGTTGTCCCGGAGCGATCGGCGCTTCGTCGGGATACGCAGGCTCGGCGATGACGGGCACCGCGGGACGCGCGGCCACCGGCGCGGCGGTTCGGGTCTGGACGCACGCGCCGAGCGCAAACACGCCCAGGATCGCGAGCGGTTTGAAGGTCCGACTCCCGATGCCGTCCTGCCGCCAAACCATACGCATCTCGAAACTCTCCATCATGGGGGAAACCCGCGCGGCCCAATATCTGTGGGGGCCGACCGTTTGCGGACCATAGAGTTTGTGCCACACCCCGGGCGTGGCTGCAATCGTCGCGGCAAGGAAACCTTAGACGCGCGCGAAAATCGCCCGCGCGCGGGCGCTGAGGCCGACCAGAGCGGGGTTCGGGTCGACGATCAGCCGCACCGGAATGCGGCGCATGCGTTCCGCATTGCGGCCCTTGTCGCGAAACGCATCGAGCAGCGGCGACCAATCGACGACTGCCGCGATGCGCGGCAGGATGCCGCCGCCGAGATAGACCCCGGCGGTCGCGTTGACGGTGAGTGCGACGTCGCCCGCGCACCGCCCCACCGCGGTGAGGAACATCCTGAGCGCGGCGGTGCAGGGTTGCGAGGCTTCCTGTTCGGCAGCGGCGACGACTTCCGCGGGGGTGACGATCGACGCATCGGCGCCGAGGATCTCCGCAACCTCGAGCAGTCCCTGCCCGCTCGCGATGCGTTCGGTCGAGACCCGACCGTGGCGCGCCTTGAGTTCCTGCGCGACCCGCCATTCGAGTTCGGTCTCGGGCGCGTAGGTGGCGTGGCCACCTTCGCCGCAGAGCACCTGCCACCCCCCGCCCGGCAACGCCACCATTCCGGCGACGCCGAGGCCGGTCCCCGGACCGACGACGGCGAGGTTGCCGCCAGGAACCGCAAGACCGGGCTGCAGCACTTCGACACCGTCGGCGCCGAGGCCGGGCAGCGCGAGCGCGAGGGCCTCGAAATCGTTGATCACTTCGACGGCGGCGATGCCGGTGGCCGCCGCAATCGCCGAAGTGTCGATATGCCAATCGGCGTTGGTGAGCTTGACCTTTCCGGCATCGATCGGGCCCGCTACCGCAAGCACCATGCCGCACAAACCCGGCCGGTCGCGCAGCGACGCAAGCACCAAGTCGTAGGCGTCGAGAAACGTCGGGTGACCCTTGGTCGGCAAGATCACAGGAGCCCCGGCTGCGCCGGTGGATCGCGAGACCGCAGCGAATCGGGCGTTGGTGCCGCCGATATCGGCGATCAGCACCCAGGGATCGTTCGGTCGCGTCATCTGTCTCTCCGGTCGAAGCTGCTTCGGCCCTCCAACCTAACAACAAATTCGCCCCGACGTCATCGATTGCGCGAAAAAAATGCCGCCCGTTTCCGGGCGGCATGGAATGGGTTCGGACGCCGCCGATCAGCTGCCGTGGGTGTCGACCTGGGCCTTGATCGCCGCGGCGTCGGTATCCGTGGTGGTGTGCACGTCGATCGAGAACTCGGTGTGCACCGCGACATGGGTGGTGGCGTCGGCGAGCCCGATGGTGAATTGCGTCGTGCTGCCGCTCACCGGAGTGACGGTGACCTCGGTGTTGGCCGCCGCGGCCCCGAGGGCGTCGAACAGCGCATCGAGGTCGATGGTGTCGCCACCGGTTCCAACCTGGAAGTCGGTGATCGTGTCGCGACCGTCCGTCACCGAAGTGAACTTGAAGGTGTCGGCACCCTCTCCGCCGGTGAGGATATCGTCGCCGCCGCCGCCGATCAGCACGTCGTTGCCGCCCGCACCGTCGAGAACGTCGGCGTTGGCGCTGCCGATCAGGGTTTCGTTGGCGTCGGTGCCGGTCACGCCGCCGGTGTCGCCCGCGTAGAGCATGGTGTTCGACGTGGTGTCGCCATCGGCGTCGGTGGCGGTCAGCGTCACGCTCAACTGCGCGCTCGGATCGACGAGCGACATCGCCCAGTGATGGGAGGCGCTGTCGTAGGAGATCTCGCCCGCCGAAGTGGTCGCGTGGTACTCGGAGGTCGAGCCGACCTGCTCGAGGTTGAGGGTTTCCGCTCCGATCGAAACCGAGAGGAAGCCGATCGCGTCGGTGGTGTCGATATGGCCGCTCAACGGCGCGATGTCGGTGTGGTCGACGACGATCGTTGGAGTGTCGTCGGCGATGGTGAGGCTCACCTGGGTCGCGACGGTGTCGCCGTCGCTATCGGTTCCGACGACCGAGATACCGGTGACCGAAACCGTGGTGTCGGTGTGGTTGAGCGCGGCGTCGTCGGCCAGGGCAGCCTCAATGGTGTATTGGCTCGACGTCAGCGCGGCGATGGTCACGGTGACGATCAGGGTGCCGTCGGCGAGCTTGCCGTAGAGCTTGTCGCTCGCGGTGGTCCAAACCAGGGAGTCGCTGGCGAGTCCGGTAACCGAGATCCCGGTGGTGGAGCCGAACGCGACGGAGGTGGAGCCACCTTCCGCCCCATCGTCGCGGCCGAAGTCGAAGACGATCGCCTGCGAATCCGGCGTCGCGGAACCTTCGGTAACGGCGAGGCTGATCGCGGTGTGGTCGACCGTCGGCACGCCGTCGTTGACGGTGATCTTGACCGTCGCCGTGGCGGTGTCGCCATCGCCGTCCACCGCGCTGAACGACAGCGTGGTGTTCTTGTTGGCGCTGACTCCGCTCGGAACGAGCTCCCAGGTATCGCCCACGGTGTCGACGGTGAGGTGACCCACACCCGTGATGTCGGTGGTGAAGACGCCGCCGCTCTTGTCCATCACGTAGGTGGTGCCGCCGACCTTGACGCTTAGCGAGCCGACGTCGTCTGCCCCGACCACGTTGAACGCACCGGAAAGCGAGGCATCGTTTTCCGAGCCAACGGTGGTCGCCGAAGGCGTGGTGATGGCGAGGGTGTCGTCGGTCACCGCGACCGAAGCCGTGGTGCTGACGATATCGCCATCGCCGTCGGTGCCGACGATCTCGATGCCGCCGATGGTGAGGGTGTTCTCGCCCTGCCACACGGTGTGGTCGAACGCGGCGCCGTCCGCGAGGGTCGCGGTGACGGTGTAGGTCGAGCCGTCGGTGGTGCTGAGCGACAGGGTGAGTTCGTTGCCGTCGGTATCGCCGACGACCATCGAGCCATCGGGGTTGTAGCGCAGCACCGTCAGGGTTTCCGCCGCGCCCGACATCGTCAGGCTGGAGCCGACGAGGTTGCCGAAGGTCACCGTCGCACCGGTGGCGTCGGTGCCGAAGTTGAAGGTGATGTTGGCGCTGTCACTCGACTTCGAACCGTCTTCGTCGACCGACAGGTGGATGTCGCCCGTGCCGACGATCTTCGGAACGCCGTCCAGGACCATGTAGGTGAAGGTTTCGGTGCCGGCGGTGTCGCCGTCCGCGTCCACCACGCTGAACGAGACGTGGTGCTCGCTGGAGGGATCGGTGACGTTGCCGGTGGCCAGGGTCCAGGAGCCGGCGACGGTATTCACCACCACCTCGCTGCCGTTGACGGTTCCGGTATAGGTGTTGCCGCCGTCGCTGCTGGTGAGGGTGGCGGTGACGCCGTCGACGGTCATCTTGAGTTCGCCGACGCCGTCGGAACCGGGATTGAGGGTGAAGTCGCCGCCGATCGTCTGACCTTCGCTGACGATCGGATACGCCCCATCCATGGTCGCGGACAGGCTCGGCACACCGTCGCTGACGCTGACGCTGACCGAGGCCGAAACGCTTTCCTCGCCGTCGGAGCCGACGATCTGAATGCCGCTGACGTTGAGCGCGCCCGCACCCAGGCTATTGGCGATCGGGCCGTCGAGGAGTTCGGCGGTGACCGTCGCGTTGATCTGGTCGGCTTCCGCGCCGGCCGCGGTGGTGAGGGTGATTTTCAGCACGTCTTCGCCGCCGATCGCGCCGGTCAGGATATTGCCCGCCAGGGTCCAGACGATGGTTCCGGGCGCGACGCCCGCGACCGTGATCGCGGAGGAGTCGAGGGTGACGCTGCTGGTGCCGATATCGCGGCCGAAATCGAAGGTCACGGTTTCGGCATCCGTGGTGGGCGCCGCGCCTTCGTGCATCGAAAGCGCGATCGTGGCGTCGCTCAGCAACGGAATGCTGTCGACCACCACGAGGTGGGCGACGCCACTGTCGGCGGTGTCGCCATCGCCGTCGGTGACGGTGAAGACGATGTCGTAATTGGTCGCGGTCCCGGAAACGTTGGCGGTGTCGACCGACCAACTGCCTCCGCTCACGGTGATCAGACCCGCCGCGGTGGCGGCGCTGTAGACGCCGCCGCTCAGGGTCATCAGCGTGGTGGTGCCGTTGACCGTGACTTCGAGCTTGGCGAGGCCGTCGGCCCCGGCATCAATGCTGAACGCCCCGCCCGCGAGGGTATCGCCTTCGGTGACGATGCTGACGTTGCCGGGGGCATCGGGGATATGGACGGCGATCTCCGGAACGTCGTCAACGACCTCCACGGATACCGTGGTGCTGGAGCTGTGAGTGGAGTCCGCGATCACCACCGGGATACCGTCGATCTTGACCGCGTCGATGTTGATCTGATGCTCGGTGGCGAACGCCTGATCGAGCGTGGCGGTCACGGTAACGTCGCCGTGGGCGTAGGACGAAAGCGACGTGGCACCGCCGAGCGTCAGGGCGATCACCGCCGTGCCGCCGATCGATCCGGTCAGAGTGTTGCCCGCGACGGACCACGAGATCCCCGTTCCTTCGAGGCCGCTCACGTGAATGCCCGAGAAGTCGCTGCCGAAGCTTACGGACGCCGGCCGCAGGCCCGCCGAAACCGCGATGGTACCGCTATCGACTTCCGTGGTCGCGGGTTTGCCGAGGCCGTCTTCGGCGACGGAGAGGTCGAGGCCGCTGTCGTCGATGTGCGGGCCGAACCAAGCGCCGGTTCCGAACGGGACAGTATAGCTGTCGCTATCGCCGTCGGTGTCGGTCGCGGTGAAGGTCAGCGACGAGAGCGGGTGCGTCATCGCGAACCAGGAGCCGGTATTGAGGTTGACGATGATGCCGCCGTAAAGGCTCGCGTTGCCATATACCCCGCTCGCGAGTTGCGTGAGGGTGTAGGTGGTGCCGCCCGAGGAGACCGAAAGCGAGGCCAGACCGTCCGCCCCGGCGTCGAGGTGGATTTCACCACCATAGAACCCGGCGATGCCACCACCCGTAGCGGTGATTTTCGGCACGTCGTCGGCCACCTTGATGGTGACGTCGGCGGTGGCGGTGTCGTGGTCGGCGTCGGTGGCGGTCACCTGGATCCCGGTGATCGTCAACTGATCGACGTTGACGTTGTTTTCATGGGCGAACGCAGCGTCGAGGGTCGCGGTGACGGTGACTGCCGTGGTAGCGCCGATGCTGCCGGTCGAGAGGCTCAGGGTCAACACCTCGGTGCCGTTCATCGAGCCGACGAGGTTGCCCCCGACGAGGCTCCAGGTCAGGGACGCGGGGTTGTGGAGCCCCTGAACCGTGATCCCGGCGAAGTTGGTGCCGAACCCCACCGAGGTGGCGTCGGTACCGGCATGGAAGGTGATCACGCCGGACGCGCTTTCGCTGGCATTGCTCGAATCCCCAAGGCCGGTTTCCGAAACCTTGATGGTGATGTCGCCACTGCCGTCGATGGTCGGCACGCCGTCCACGACGATGTAGTTCAGCGTCGCGCTGGTTGCGGTGTCGCCGTCCGCATCGGTGGCGGTGAAGCTCACCGTGGTCGGCGTGTAGACGCCGTCGATGTTCGCGGTCTGGATCGACCAGACCGGGCTGCCGCCGGTGGTGTCGACGGTGACGAGGTCGCCTGCCGCGGTGGAGCCGGAGAACACTCCCGCGGCTTGGGTGAGGGTGACCGCCTCGCCGTTCACCGTTGCAACCAGCGACTGGAGGCCGTCGGCCCCGCCGTCGAGAGTGAACGCGCCGCCGACGGTGCCGCCTTCAACGACCGCCGCGACGTTGCCCGGCGCATGGTCGAGGGTTGCGGAGACTTCCGGCACGTCGTCGACCACCCGCACGGTGACGTCGGCATTGATCGTATCGGGCGAGATGGTGTCGCCGTCGGTGCCGATCAGGGTGAGGCCGGTGACGGTGACCGCCCCCGCACCGAGTGCATTGTTGAACACCGTACCGTCGGCGAGGGTCGCGGTGACGGTCGCGTCGATGGCGGTGCCGACCACGACGGTGGCGAGGCTCAGGGTGATCACCGCGACGCCGTCGAGGGATCCGACGAGCGTGGTGTCGCTGGTCACGGCCCAGGTCAGCGAGCCGGTGGCGAGGCCGCCGACGTTGACGCTGAGCGAAGCCGGGTCACCGAACTTCACCGAAGCGCCGGAGGCGTCGGTGCCGAATTCGAAGTGTACCGTGCCCGCATCGACGTGCGCGCCGTTTTCGTAAGTGGTCAGCGAGACGTTGTCCGCGCCGACGATCTTCGGGAGCGCGTCGACCACGGTGACGTTGACGGTGCTGGAGGCGGTGTCGCCATCGCCGTCCGTCGCCACGAAGGTGATGGCGTAATCGTGGTTTTCCGAGATATTCGCGGTGTCGAGAGTCCAGGTCGGAGTCCCGCCGGCGAGCGAAACGGTGATCAGACCCGCGGCGGTCATGCCGCTGTAGGTCAATCCGCCGTCGGTGCTGGCGAGGGTCACCGCCGTACCGCCGTTGACCACCACCTTGAGGCTGGCGAGGTCGTCCGCGCCTGCATCGAGGGTGAAGCTGCCGGTCACCGAAGTGCCTTCGGTCACGCCCATCACGTTGCCGGGATGTCCGGGCGGCAGTTCGGCGGCGAGCGACGGAACGTCGTCGACCACGATCACGCTGACCTTGGCGGCGACCGTGTCGGCGGTCGCGCCGCCGCTCAGATCGTCGTCGTCGGTACCGACGATTTTCACGTTCTCGATGATCAGGCTGTTGGTGCCGCCGCCGGTGAGATGGTCGAAGCCCTCGCCTGCGGTGAGCGTCGCGGACACCGTCGCGGTGACGCGGCCGCTGCTGAGTGCATCGGCAACGGTGAGTGAAAGTTCGAGAACGTTGCCCTGGCCGTCGCCGACGGTGATGTGGGTGCCGTCCATGGAGATGCTTTCGACCTTCAGGGTTTCGCTGCCGTCCTTGCCGGTCACGGTAAGGACGTCACCGACGTGGTAGTCGAAGGTGACGGTCGCATCGGTGGCGTCCTTGCCGAACGAGAACACGATGTTGCCGTGATCGCTGGAGGTGACGTCACCCTCGTTGACCTTGAGGATCAAGCCGTTGCCGCTGACGATGGACGGGGTCGAATCCTTGATCGTGAAGGATGTGCTTTGGGTGGCGGTGTCGGTGTCGCTGTCGGTCACCGTGACGGCGACCGTCACCGAGGTGTTGACCGCGACGTTCGGCAGGCCGGTAAGCGACCAAGTGTTGGTGGCGAGATTGAGGGTCAACGTCTCGAACGCGGAGCTGCCGGTGTAGGTGGTGCCGCTCTGGGTGAGCGACACCGCGACGCCGTTGACGGTGGCAGTGAGGCTGGCGAGATCGTCCGCGCCCGCGTCGACGTTGAGCGAACCCGACGCCGAGGTGGTTTCGGTATAGGAAGACTGGGCGACGCTGATCGCCAGCGTCGGCAGGTCGTCGGTGACCGCGACCGAAACATGCCCGGTGACACTGTCGCTGCCTTCGTTATCGGTACCGGTGACGTCGATGCCCGAAATCGTGAGCACGCTCGCAGTGTTTCCGTCGGAGAGATGGGCGAAGGCGTCCCCCGCCGGCAGCGTCGCGGTGATCGTCGCGACGACGAGACCGCACGAGTTGGTTGCCGTGGTGACCTTGAGGGTGATGTCGTTACCGTCCGCATCCGCAACCACCATGGTGGAGCCGGAGACGGAGATCACTTTCACCTCTTCCGATCCAGCCGCACCAGTGAGGTTCAGGACCTCGCCCACCGCGTTGGTGAACGCAACGGTCGAGCCCGTGGTGTCGGCGCCGAAGTCGAAGCTGATCGCGCCGTGATCGGTGGAAACGGCCGGGCCTTCGGTCACGCCGATGGTGATGCTGTTCGCACCAACGATCGTCGGCACCGTGTCGGCAACTTCAACGACGACGGTGCTGCCCGCAACGATCGCAACGTTGTCGGAGGAATCGACTTCCGAGCCGCTCGTGCCCGGCACGGTTTCGACCGCCATTCCGTAGCTGTCGAGCGTGTAGGTGGTGTTTTCGGTTACGTTGGGCGCGGTGAAGCTGACGTGGACGGTGGCGGAGGTGTCCCCCGTTCCCAGCTGAGTATCCACCGGCACTTGGACGTAAGTTCCGGGCGCAACGCCCGGATAGGCCGGGTTGCCGCCCGCGCCGATGGTGAAGGTGGTGGCAGCGACGCCTTCGACGGCGACGTTGGTGCTACCCGCCGGAACCTCGACGAGGATGAAGTGATCTTCCGATCCGTCGACGACGTCGCCGAAGGTCGCCGAAGCGGTGATCGTCACCGTCGCGGCTTCGGTAATCACAGTCTCGGTCGCCGGCGTATAGCCCGCGCCGGTGATGATGAAGTCGGAGAAGTTGCTCTCGCCCGCCACGTTGGTCGCGACGACATACACGGTGCTGATCGTCGTGCCTTCCGGCGCGTCGAGCGTGTAGCTCACCTTGCCGTCCTGGTCGCCCTGGACGACGGCGGTGGCGACGAGCTTGCCGTCGCCGTCATACGCGAGAAGGATCGCCTTTTCGACATTGGCCGATTCCGGGTGCCAATCCGAGCCCTCGCCGCCGAACAGCAGGCCGAAGTTGATGGTGACGGTGCTCGCCGGGCTGTCGAAGGTCATTTTGATCGCTTCGGACGTCTGGTCCGAGGCGGAACCCAAGCTGTCGACTTCATGGACGTTGGTGCCGCTCGGGTCGGCGACGCCCCAGCCGGTGGCGTGGGAAACCGCGGTTTCGCCCTGTGCGGTGGTGAGGACGAGATTGCTCGCGGCGTCGGCGGCCGTGCTGCCGATCGCCGTGGAATAGGTGACGACCACGCCCGCGACGTTGATCCCGACATCTTTCCAGTCCGATTCGTTGCGAACCTGGCACTGGCCTTCCTTGGTGGTGACGGAAAGGCTGGCGCTTGCGGTAACGTCGGTGGGTTCGTCGGCGTCGGCGTCGACGATGATCGTGTAGGTCGCGCTGGCTTCGGCGGTAACCAGTGCCGCCGCGCCGTCGATGTTGGTTTCGGTGCTCACCGCCGTCAGGGTGAGAGTCGAGTCCACGTCGGAATCGGCCGGCGGCTGCAATTCCGGACCGGCGACGCTGACCGAAGCACCTTCGCCGGTGACATCGAGTTCGTATTTGCCGGTATCGGCATTGAGAGTCCACTCGCCCGCGTCGACGACGATCCAACCGGTGGGGATGGTCAGAACCAGGGTATGGGTTTCGGAGCCGTCGTTGTCGGCGAAGTTGGCGGTGAAGGTCGGCGTAATCGTGTGGTCTTCGGTCACCACCAGCGCCGCGCCGGACGTAACCGCGGAAGTCGCGCCGAGGTCGGTCGCGACGTCGGCGACCGCGAGCACCGCGACGTCGAAGCTGTGGGTCTGGGTCGCGGAGTTGTTCGCGTCGGTAAGGTCGGCGTCGGTAAGGTTGGTTTCGCTGGTGGTCACCGAGGCGGTCACGGTGAAGTCATCGTCGGAATGCTGCGGCAGAGAAACCTGCAGCCCGGCGAGATTGATGTCGAGGATCTGATCGTCCCCGCCCCCGCTCTCCTGCGAGGTCAGGGTAACGATCATCTCACCGCTCGAATTGGTGGTGATCGTCACCAGCATCGAGACGGTGTCGCCCGGCAAACCTCCGTAGATCGAAGCCGGGACCTCGATGGTGTCGCCGCTCGCAACCGCCGCACCGTCCCAGACGATGCCGACGCCGGTGGTGGTCTGAAGATTTGAGAGCGTGAACGATACGCTGACGATCTCTTCCGAGCCGTCGGGGTCGTTGACGTTGGCCGCAAAGCCGATGTCGAAGCGCGGCAGTCCATCGGTATAGACGCCGCCGCTCGACGTGGCGTTGTCTTCGTTGGCGACGACGTTGCCGGTTTCGAAGCTCGCGAGATCGGCGACCGCATCGACGACGACGGTGCCGGTGACGGTGAGAGTCGCCGTCTGAACCCCGGTGGAGGTGTCCTCGATCTGGACCACGGCGGTCACATCGAAGTCGGCGTCGCTATTGGGCGGCAGCTTGGTAATCTGGATACCGGTTTCGAGCCCGCCCGCGAGGATCACTTCCTGGTCCGGCGTGGTGATGTTGATCTCCGTGCCGTCGGACAGGGTCAGTTGCACGCCGACCGGGAAGCCGGTGAGCGTGGTCTGGGTGACCACCTCGTTGTCGGCGGGGGTGAAGATCACGTTCAGGACCGGCGTGGCGACCGTGGTGTCGCCGATATGGGCGTTGGGCTGGTTGTCCTCGAACGCACCCGCATAGTCCCCGGCCGCGATTCCGCCCGGAATTTCCGGAACCGTGGTGGTGGTCGTCACCTCGATGGAGAGCGTGCCCTCGGCAAGGTCGATCACGCCCGGGTCCTGCAGCGGCGGCGGCGGCGCGAACGCGAGATCGAGGTTGCCGAGAAGGTCGAGGACCGAAAGACCGGTTCCGATGTCGCCGGGATCGTAAGCCGCGAATGCCGCGCCGCTACCGTTCAAGCCACCGGTATTGCCCGCTCCCGCACCCGGACCTGCCGCGGGTTCGGCGGCGTTGAGGTCGGGATTGCCGAGCTCGGCCATGATCTGTTCCTGCGGGATCACCGAGCCGTCCGCGAGGGTCATCGCCGGGGGAAGTTCGCTGGAGGCGAAGGTAAAGTAGTCCTCGAACACCACCGTGCCGCCGTCCGCGGCGTGTGCGACGAGGTTGTTGCCGTCCTTGGTGAAGCTGACGTCGGGGGCCTCGATCTGGTACTCGGTGGCCGGCACCACGGCGACGGTCGTGGTCTGGCCCTGCGGCGGCATGTTCACGACGACGGTGTCGTAGCCTGCGGGCGCGGGGGCCGGAGCCTGGGGAGCCGGGGTGGGCGTGATCGAGGTGTTCTGGTCAACCATGGTAGCCTCCAAGCCGGGACGGACGGGCAGCGTATGGAACCCGATGTGGGCTATAGGTTAGGCACGATTCAAACCCGGCCACATGACCCAAACGGGCTATGCCGACGAATTTTCCTGGTTTTCCGATGAAATGAGGCCCGGCGGCGCACGCGGCGGCGCCGGGCGCGATCAGACCGCGGGCGGCGT